>CAVGEG010000064.1:0-1240 GCA_963628165.1 Paratractidigestivibacter sp.
GAAACGAACAGTATTAAAACGTTTTCGTAACCCGACCAATGCGGGATCGGAAACGAACAGTATTAAAACGCTTTATTTTACGTTCCTCGAGCCTGAGAGGCGAACGACGACGTATTCGCTATGCTTCGACGTGCGAATCGGCATGCCCCAGCCGCTGACGCCGGAGGAGACGATCGCCGTCGCGCCGTTCCCTAACTTGCGCAAACCGTAGTTCAAACTCGAATGATGAGTGATCCCCGTGACGAGTCCGAAGGGCCATATCTGCCCCGCGTGCGTGTGCCCCGAGAGGATCAACGCGTAACCTTCGCGCGCCGCCTCCTCGTAGTCGACCGGCTGATGATCGACGAGGATCCGCGCGGTTGACGCCGACGTCTTGCGCGTCAATTTCGCGAGGCTTTCTCGATTCTGCCCCGCGTCTTCGCGCCCGACGAGCGTCAACGCGTCGTCGACGACAACCGTCTCGTCGACGAGCGCGCGAATCTGCGACTCGTTCAGCGCGATCGCGAGCTCGTCCGCCGCGTAGTTCGGCGACCGCGAGTAGGGGCTCCGGTCGTGGTTGCCGTAGACGTAGTAGAGCCCGTAACGATTCTTGATCCCGCCAAGGATCGAGAACGCCTCGCGCATCTCCTCAAGCGTCGTTCCTTCGTCGACGACGTCGCCTCCCAAGATCACGAGATCCGCGTCTTCCGCGTCGAGACGTTTCGCAAGGCGTCGCAGACTCGTCGCGTTCGTCGCCAGACCGTAGTGAAGGTCGGAGAGAAAGACGATCTTGTACCCCTCCGCGCGGAGCGGAACCCCCGCTTCCACGCGATACTCCGTCCTCTCCACGGCGCGAATATTGACGTATCCGTACGCGAAAACCGCCGCCGTGAGAACGACCGCCCCGACGCCCCCGCGGTCGACGAGATCCCAAAACGCCGGGGTCTTCTTATCCCACCCTTGGCGTCGAAGGGCGCGCCGCAGCGCCGCGACGCAGAGGAGAAAGACGGTCAAATGCAGGAGCGCGACGAACGCGAAGACGCCGTTCCCCGCGAAGGTTCCCCCCGCGACGAGGAGAAGGATCCCCGTCGCGATCGCGTAGACAAGCCGTCGCGACGCTCGCGGCGCGTAAAACTGCGTCGCGGCGACGGCGCGCCGCCAGAGATAGAAGCCGATTCCAAGGAGAAAGAAAAGCGGAAAAATCAGCCAAAAAAAGCGCCAGAGGGGGAGCATGAGAGGTTCCGTCTAATCGATTAGAGAC
>CAVGEG010000064.1:1250-16359 GCA_963628165.1 Paratractidigestivibacter sp.
AATCCAAGCCTTGTGTTCCGACGCGGAATGTCGACCGTTGAGGACCTTCCCCGCGACGATCTGCGCGTTCCCCTTAACGGCCTTGCGCAAATCGTCCGCCGTCTTGCCGAATCCGCTCCCCCCCGACGTGGCGAAAAGAACGATCTTCTTCCCCGAGAAATCGTAGCTTTCGAGGAATTTGCGAACGATCGTCGGCGCCGTATACCACCAGATCGGAAACCCCAAGAATATGACGGAATGTCCCGCGACGTCCGCGTCGGCGTCCTTCAGCGCGGGATACGCCGCCTTGCCTTTCATCTCCTTAGAGCTTCGCGACTCGGGGTCGCGCCAGTTCAAATCCGCGGTCGTGTACGGAACCGCCGGGGCGATCTCGTAAAGATCCCCGCCGCTCGCCGACGCAAGCTCTTCCGCAACCCGACGCGTCGCCCCCGACGCTGAAAAATACGCGATTAAAATCGATTCGCTCATTCTGTCTCTCCTTTGTTGACGACAAGGTTTTTGACGTAAAAGGACGCGGCGTGCGTTTGACGTTCAAAACGCGCCGTTTATTGGTTATACCCTTTCTTGATTTGGCGTCTATACGGGGTCTTTTCCGCGGTATGAGGGGATAATAGAGGCGTTGAAACGAATCGCGATTTCTCTTGGCGCGTCGCGTCGCCGAAAACGCGGCGTCCGCGGAAACGTTCGAGAAAGCGGTTTCGTTTTTTTGTTTCGCGCGGCGCGCGGACGCGAACGTTACAGCGCGGCGCCCGCGGGGGAGTCGGCGATACGCCGCAGCGTCGCGGGGGGTATGAAGCGCGCGCCTTCTTGGCGGGCGAGTTCGTCGCAGCGTTCTAGTAGGGGCTTGAGCCCGAGGGAGAGCGCCCAGTAGCACAGACCGCCGCGGTTCGCGGGGAATCCGAGGGCGAGGACGAGCGCGGCGTCGCATTCGCGCAGAGAGCCGACGACGCGTTCGTCGACGAGGCGCCCCGCTTCAAGGAGGGTCGCGAGAAGAAGCCTGTCGAAGGGAGGCTCCGCGTCGACTTGGATCGGAGCGCTACGGAATTGCGCGAGCTCCTTGTCCGGGGACGACGCGGCGTCGTCTTTCCACGGCGCGCGCGAATCGTAGACGTAGAAACCGCGTTGCGTTTTGCGTCCAAGGCGCCCCTCGCGGCACAGGTCGGGAAGAAGATTCGACGCGCGCGTTCTCTCGGGGAACGCCTTCAGGAAGCTCCACCCTGAATGGAGGGAGACGTCGCATCCGATTTCGTCGACGATCCTTAGCGGCGGCGCTTCCATTCCCCAGCGTATCGCGGCGTCCTCGAGCGCGTCCGCCGAAAAGCCGTCTTCGACGAGAGCGAGCGCCTCGTTGAGATACGCCTGGAGCAGACGATTCACGAGGAATCCGTGCGAATCCCCCACGACGAACGGCGCGCGCGCGATCCGTTGCGCGAGAAGGTAGACGCGCCGCGCGGTCTCCGGGCTTGTCGATTCCGCGACGGCGATCTCGACGGGCCGACGTTTCGTCGCCGGATGGAAGAAATGGAAGCTCGCGAAGCGTTCGCGCGAGACGGCGTGCCCCTCCCGCTCTTCCGGGAGCGTCGCGGCGAGCTGCGCGATCGTTAGCGACGACGTGTTCGTCAGAAGGAGGAGCGGCTCGGTCGCGCTCTTCTCGATTTCGCGGTATGTCTTTGCTTTGATCTTCGCTTTCTCGGGAACCGACTCGACGACGACGGGCCTTGCGGCGAGCTCCGCGACGTCGGTCGAGGCGCGGAAATAGCGCGCGACGAGGTCGCGGATAGTTTGCGCTTCCGCCGCGGGGTCGTCGAGCGCTTGACCTTGGTTGACGCGCAGCGCCGCCAGCTCGCGCTCGAGCCGCTCCGGCGCGGACGCGACCGCTTCTTCCGAGAGATCGCGCGCGAGAACCGCGATCCCCGCGTTCACGAACGACGCCGCGATCGAAATCCCCATGAGTCCTGCTCCCGCGACGCCGACGCCTTCCTTTTCGACGCGCGCGAAGAACGCGTCGCGCGCGTCGTCGTGTTCCGCGCTCGCCGCGAGCTTCATCATGCTCGGCGTCCACGCGCGGGCGTAGAGCGCGGAGACGCGCGGATCGATCGCGGGGGGCGCGTAGGCGGGGTCGTCGAGTCGCGCCGCGTAGGTTGTCGGGGCGCAGCCGGGTAGGGGAGCGGTTGGGCGGAGATAGTCTTGGTAGGTCATGGAATTCGAAAAGCGTAGGGCGTCGCGACGACGCGTGAACAAAGAAAAAGCGCCGTCGAACTCGGCGGATGAAGTCGAGTCGGCGGCGCGTAAAGGCGCGGGTCAGTCTTTCTTACGGTTGTCGACGATGCGCTTCATCTTGCCTTCGCTGCGCGGAATCGCTTCCTGATCCACGATCGTCGTCTTGAAGCCGATGCCGACCGTGTCGCGAAGCTTCGCCGTGATGAGACGCGCAAGACTTTCGCGTCGCGTCGCGTCCTCTTCGAACGCCTTGTACGCCTCCGGCGTTCCCTCAACCTTGACCTCGATCGTCGCGAGCCCCGATTCGTCCGAATCAAGATAGATCTGGTAGTTGACAAGCCCAGGATCGATCGACGTTAAGACCGATTCGACCTGGCTCGGGAAGACGTTCACGCCGCGCACGATCATCATGTCGTCGGAGCGGTGCGAGATGCGACCGATGCGGCGGATCGTGCGTCCGCAATCGCAACGTTCCGGAATGATGCGCGTAATGTCGCGCGTTCGGTAACGGATTACCGGCATGCCGACCTTGTCAAGCGTCGTGAAGACGAGTTCGCCCGTCTCCCCGTCGGGAAGAGGCTGGAGCGTGTCGGGATCGATGATCTCAGGATAGAAGTGATCTTCGAAAATGTGGATCCCCGCGTGACGCGAGCAGTCGCCTCCGACGCCGGGTCCCGAGATTTCCGTGAGCCCGTAAATGTCGTGCGCGACGATTCCCGTCTCGCGCTCGATGAACTGGCGCATGCCGTCCGTCCACGGCTCGGCGCCGAAAATACCGACGCGAAGCTTCGTCTCTTTCCAGTCGTACCCGATCTTCTGCGCCTGGTCGATGATGTGCAGGAAGTAGCTCGGCGTGCACGCAAACGCCGTCGTTTTCAGGTCTTTGATCAGCATCAGGTGACGCGACGTGTTCCCGCCCCCCGCCGGGACGATCGCGCAACCGCGGCGCTGACCCCCGTCGTGAAGCCCTAAACCGCCCGTGAAGAGCCCGTAGCCGTAACCGACCTGCAGAACGTCCGTTTCGTCAAGTCCGAACATCGTCAAGCATCGCGCGACGCATTCCGACCAGACGTCGAGATCCTCTTGCGCGTAGGGAACGACGATCGGTTTTCCCGTGGTGCCGGAACTTGCGTGGAAGCGGACGATCTTCTCCATCGGGGCGGCGCGCATTCCGTCGGGATAGGTGTCGCGCAAATCCGTCTTCTTAACGAAGGGAAGCTTGCTAATATCGGCGATGGAACGTATGCCGTTGGGATCGACTTTGTTCTTGGCAAGAAGGTTGCGGTACCATTCGACGTTTTCATATGTTCGTCGGAAGACCTTGATGAATTTTTCGTTTTGTATAGCTCGTAATCGCTCGACTGGCATAAAGTCGGGAGCGGAATTCATGGCGTATTTATGCATAACTTCTTGCCTAGCGCGCGTGGCGCTCGCCGCCCTAGTACGGCAAAATAGGTGAGTTTTGGACGCGCTTGAACAATTCATGCGCAATTTGCGCCATTTTAAGGCGCTTTCGCTTTAAGAAAAGGGCGCCCCGCCGAGGAGGAAAAAACGCTTTTCCTCGTGGAAAACTCGCTTGTTGTAACGGCTGTACCCGACTTTTTGGTAATTTTTTGGAAAAAATGGGACTTTCTCAATTCTTTTTCGTTGACGTCGCCGTTTTTGGCCGATTAAATTAGGCGTACGAGGTCGCGAGGCGCTTTACGTGAGCGCGCCTTTGTTCGAGGCGCGCGCGGATGAGGCGCGCGTCTCAGGTTGCCTATTTTGATACTTTATTGAACTAGTTTCGCATCTTCACGATGCTTAGGAAAGAGACTTATGGCCAAAGAAAAGAAAGCCTGCGCTAAATCGCAAACGAAAGCCGACGCTCCCAAGGCGAAATCCTGCAAATCCTGCAAAGCCGCCGCTCCTAAACCGGTTGAATTCAAGCCTTTGACCAAGGGACAAATCGTCCAGGAATTGGCCGACTCCACCGCGCTGAGCAAGAAGGACGTCACCCTGGTGCTCGACAGCATCGCCGGCGTTATCGCCAAGAGCTTGGCGACTTCTAACGACGCTTCTTTCACCCTTCCCGGTCTCATCAAGATCGAAAAACAGTACGTCCCCGCCAAAGAAGGGCAGAAGAACGTTCCCGATCCCTTCCATCCCGGTCAGACCGTTGATCGTCCCGCTCGTCCCGAACACTACAAAATTAAGGTCAAGGCTCTTAAGGGTCTCAAAGACATGGCGTGATTTCACGCCCAGCGCTCCTTGAAGCGCGACCTGTTCCGTAGGCGTCGTTCTCAATTGTGAGAACGGCTCCTTTTTTTTCAAAATCGCTCCGCTTGACGTTTTTCGATATTTTGGCAAAATTCTACCGAACGACGCGCGAGACTTGGGTTACGTCTCCTGCGTTTTATACACGGCTATATTGCAGCTGCGGAGATTTTTTATGTCAAATTGTTGCGACGCCTGCCAGGGGCAAGGAATTAAGGTCAAGCGTATTCTTCTCAAGATTTCCGGCGAAGGCTTCTGTCCGGAACATCAGCGCGGAATTTCCATGGATTCCGTCAATTCTTTGGCGCGACAGATCGTCAAAATCGCGCGTCTCGGCGTTCAAGTCGCCGTCGTTATGGGGGGCGGGAATATCTTGCGCGGGGCCCAATTCAAAGCCACAGACGGCGCCTCTACCGTTCAGGAAGCGACCGCTCACTATATGGGAATGCTCGCCACTCTCATGAACGGGCTCGCTCTTCAAGACGCGATCGAAGCTCTACAGCAGCCGACGCGCCTCATGACCGCTATTGAAGCGGACGCCGTCGCCGAACCGTATATCCGCCGCCGCGCCTCTCGTCATCTCGAAAAGGGGCGCGTCGTTATTTTAGCGGGCGGCACCGGAAGCCCCTTCGTCACGACGGACACCGCCGCGGCGCAACGCGCGCTCGAACTCGAATGCGACGTCATCCTCAAAGCCACCAAAGTCCGCGGCGTCTATAGCGCCGACCCTGAGAAGGATCCAAACGCCGTCTTCTATCCCGAACTGACCTTCGACGAAGCCCTCTCGCAAAACCTCCGCGTCATGGACGCCGAAGCGTTCGCTAAGTGCGCCGAAAAGAATATGCCCGTCATGATATTCAACTTCCGCGAAGAAGGAAACCTCGAACGCGCCGTCTCTGGCGAACACGTCGGCACGATCATTCGCAATAAGTGATCCCTCCTCTCCGAGCGTCGATCCGCGCGATCAATAAAAGAAGACTCTTCCCGCAAACGAGAAGAGTCTTTTTTCGTCGACGAACCCCCCGGACGCGCCCCGGGCGCCCCGAAGCCGCGTTAGAATCGCGACGTCGGGAGCTGATACCAATAGTCGTCCCCCGCGCCGCACAGGACGATCTTATTCGTCGCGACCATCCTTCTGAGGAGCGCGGCGACGACGCTCGGCGACTCGTTGAGCGCTTCGACGACGTCGACGACGCGAAGACGCGCGGCGCGGCGCGCCAACTCGATCACGACGCGTTCCTGCGCGAAGTACGGATCGACCGACGCTCCCGGCGCGACGTAAAGGGGCGTCGAGACGCTCAGCGCTTGCGCCGACGCGTCGTAGCCTCGCGCGACGCGAAGATCCGCCCCCCGCGACGGACGCGGCTTTCGTTTCGTCGGCGCGTACTCGAGAGGCGCGCGCTGAACTCGAAGCGTTTCTCGCGCGACGGGAGCAGGTTCCGCACGACGAGGAGCCCGCGCGACTCCGCGCGTCATGACGGGAAGGACGACGCGCGTGTAATTCGGCGTCGTTTCAAAGCGCGGTTGTTCGTCGAATCCCTCGTACGCCTGCCGAATTCGACGCGTTCCGCCCCCGATTCCTTCCGCGAAGTCGAGAAGGTGGAAGACGTGCGCGAGGCGGGGATTGCGCGGCGCCGCTATGCCGAGCGCGAGATCCGCCGACGTCAACGGCGAAGGAAGCCCGCCGGGGGAAACGATCTCGATTCGCCCTGGATATTTGCGCGCCACGATCGTCGTCTCGCGGCGATAATCTTGATGCAAAAACGCGTTGACGAGAGCCTCTCGAAGCGCCGTTTCCGGATACTCGCGCGGCGTCTCCGCAAGCTCCGACGCTCCGCGCGGCGCCCCGTCGCGATACTTGTCCAAAAAATCGTACGCGTCCTGATACTGACGCAAAATTGAGCCCGTGAGCTTCAAACTGTCTCGAAGGCGCTCTTCGCGATCCCCGTCGTAGAACGCGAGCTTGACGAGAGAGGGCGCCTGATCGGAGAAGAGACGGCCGAGATTCGTGCGCGCCCCGAACGCGTCGATAAACCCTAGATCGTGAAAGCTCGACTCCGAAAGGACGAGCTTCGCCGCCGAAAACGCGCGTTTCGCGTCAATGTAACTCAGATTCTGTTCGTAGGAACGTTCCGACTCGAAGGAGCCCGCGCCAGTCGAGCGGATCATTCGTTCTAGAACGTCCGTCGGCGCGGGGAAAATACGACCTTTGTTCCAGATGGGAACGCCCCACGGCGCGAGCCCGCGCGCCGCGATCCAAAAGGGACGCGCCTCCGTGGGCGCGATCTCGATCGAGAGACGCTCGTTTTTGAGGTTGAGCTTGATTTTCGGCGGGCAAGGACGAATTCCTTCGGTTAAGCAAGCGCGAACCTCCGCGAGGATCGCGTCGTCGCCGGGGATCGGATCGTCGTAAAGATTGCGAAGACTGAGATCGTATGCTCCGCCGTCCGCATTCGCATAACCGACGACCGTCCATAAGACGTCGTCTATCATTTCGCGCCGTATCGTCATCGTTATTGTCTCCTACGCGGTCCCACGCGCCGCGCAGAAGGCGCGACGCACCCGTGATTATAGCGGGCTGAGCGCCGATTATCAAGCGCGCCGCGCCCTTATTCAAAGAACTTTAGAATTTTTTTGAAGAACTTTTTAATCGTTACAACGCGTACAACGCGCGAGGTTTCGCGGTTTTATTTTCTTTCCCCTTATTAAAGCTCTTTACACGAGATGAAAAAACTAGAGAATATGAAGCGTTGAGAGAAACTGGGTTATTTATTAACCCGGTTTAGTTGTTTTTACGTCCCTTCGCCGCTTTTCATGGCGCGGCGAACAGAGAAAAAACCCTAACTTATGGCCGCGAATTCCGTAAAACGCCGCCTAAGAGGAGAACTAAAATGAAATTACACGGTTGTTTTGCGCTCGCCGCCGCCGCCGTCGTTGCGATTTCCGCCTCTGTCGCGAACGCCAATGACTCGTCTTTCTTTAATCGTCGCGATATCACTCTCGGCGATCTCCAGAAGGTTTCTCGATACGCCGAAAGCGCGATTGAGACCTCCTATTCCGAGTGCGCGAGTTGCGCGGGCAAAGACAAAGCGGTCGCCGCCCCCGTCTATTCCGCGCCTGTGTTCGCCGCCGATCCCGTTTACTACGATTCCTACGTCGTTTGCGATCCGTGCGTCGTCTATTCGTACGGCAAACGCGCCCCGATCCGCAACGCCCTTAGCAAGGCTCGCGGCGTCGTGCGCGGCGTCGCGCGTCCTGTGGCTCGCGGCGTCAACTGCGTCAGGAACTTCCTCGTCAACGGCGGTTACGACTATTGCCGCCCCGCGTACGTCTGCGATCCTTGCTGGTCTTGCGATCCCTGCTGGTCTTGCGATCCTTGCCTGACGTGCGATCCTTGCGCTCCCTACGCGACTTGCGGTATCCCCGCGGCGTGCGAACCCTGCGCTTTCGTCGCTCCGCGCTCCGTCTGGGCGCCTAATGTCTGCTGCGGTTACGGCTTCTATCCCGGCGAAGTCAACGAGCTTGATCCCGAAACCGCGCTTCCTAAGCCGTCCGCGAACGGTATCGATTCGGCGATGAACTCCGCGTCCGCCGTCGACAAGGCGTCCGCCGTTCCCTCGACTTTGTCGACCGAGCCCGCCGTTCCCTCGACCTTGTCGACCGCGCCTCAAACCGCCGCGCCTCAAACCGCTTCTCCCGCCCCCGACTCGCTCCTCGACCAGCCCGCTTCCGACGACGACCTTCCCGCATGGGAAGGCGACGACTCCGAGTCGATCCCGGCCCCGGCCCCGAATCCGAATCTTGGCGCGGGCGTCATCCGGATGCTCGTTCCTGAAGACGCGATCGTTTACGTGAACGGATACCGCACGAAGCAACGCGGCGAAGTCCGCTCCTTCGCCGCTCGCGACCTCGTCGCCGGCGAAACCTATTCCTTCGAGATCCGCGTCGTCGCCCTTCGCAACGGCGAACGTTTCGAAGACGTTCAGACCACCGTCTTGACCGCCGGCGAAACGACTGCGCTCGCCTTCAATTTGGTCGCCGCGCCTCAGTCGACCTACGCGGTCAACGCGCTTTGAATTCATCTAGAGCGTTGCCCGATCACCCCCCCTGGGAACCTCTTGAAGTAATCGCGGACGCGAACGTCCGTGCTAAAAATACGACGTAAAAAGAGGCGGTTCTCCTTCTGGACGAACCGCCTCTTTTTTATCCTAACGCGCTCGAGATCCTCAAGACAGGGCCGCGATTTCGCGGAAATTCTCCTTCAGCGCGCGGTAGAGCCCCTGATACACGGGGAACGCCGCGTTATAATAACGGTTGGCTTCGGCGTTGGGGGAGACGCTCGACGCTTCCGAAAGGGTCGCGTCGCACGCTTCCACGACGTTGGAGTAGTCGCCGCCGCCGACCGCCGCGAGGAGCGCCGCGCCGTACGCCGGGCCCTCTTCCGAGCTTAGCGTCGCGACGCGCGCGTCGAAAACGTCCGCCTGCAGTTGGCGCCAGAACGGGCTCTTCGCGCCGCCGCCGGACGCGCGTACTTCGGAGACCGCCGCCCCGAGGCCGCGGAAGATTTCCACCGCCTCGCGAAGGGAGTACGTCACCCCCTCCATGATCGAACGCGCGATCCGTCCGCGATCATGCGCGAGCGTCAGCCCGACGAAGCACCCGCGCGCCGTCGGATCCGCGTGCGGCGTCCGTTCCCCGCTAAGATACGGCAGGAAGAAGAGCCCGTCGGAGCCTGTCGGAGAGTTCGCCGCTTCCTCCGAAAGGATTTCGTAGACGTCGCGCCCCGCCGCTTTCGCTTGCGCGTAAAGCTCCTGGCAAAGCGCGTTGCGGAACCACTGGAGCGATCCTGCCGCGGAAAGGGTCACCCCCATCATATGCCATTTTCCGCGCGCCGCGTGGCAGAATGTGTGAACGCGTCCCTGAGGATCGTAACGCGCCGAGTCGCTATGCGCGAAGACGACTCCGCTCGTTCCAAGGGACGTCGAGAGCGCGCCTTCGCGAACCACTCCCGCGCCGACCGCTCCCGCGGCGCAGTCCCCCGCGCCCCCGACGACGACGCAATCTGTCGTCAGCCCGAGCGCTTCCGCCGCGCTCGCCGTCAAACGGCCCGTCGCGTCCTCCGATTCGTAGACGCGTCCGAAAAGGGATTCGTCAAGCTGCAGCGCCGAGAGGAGCTCCTTCGACCAGCGGCGATTCGCCACGTCGAGGAGAAGCATGCCGCTCGCGTCGCTCACTTCCGTGGCGTATTCGCCCGTGAGACGGCGGCGAATTTCGTCCTTCGGCAGAAGGATCTTCGCAACTTTGTCGAAGTTCTGCGGCTCGTTGTTGCGAAGCCAAAGAATCTTCGGCGCCGTAAAACCGCTCATCGCCGGATTGCCGACGAGTTCGATCAGGCGCGATCGTCCGCCGACCGTCGCTTCAATCTCCTTGCATTCGGCTTCCGTGCGCTGGTCGTTCCAGAGAATCGCCGGACGGATCACGCGATCCGATTTGTCGAGGAAGACGGAGCCGTGCATTTGACCGGAAAGGCCGATCGCTTTGACGTCGGAGCCCTTGATTCCCCCCTTCGCGAGAACTTCGGGCACGACCTTTACAACCGCCTGCCACCAATCCTCGGGGTTCTGTTCGCTCCAAAGCGGTTTTGGGGCGTAGCAGGGATATTCCCCGACGCCGGAAGCGAGGATTTTTCCTTCGCCGTTAATCGCCAACACTTTAGTTCCCGACGTTCCGACGTCGATACCCAGGTAAACGTTCTGCGCCTTCATATATGCAACTCCTTAATTATTAGCGTTGTTCAGGGCGGAGAAGAGAGATTCTTCGCCGCGCCGAGTCGTTAATAGGATATCAGGGAGCGGAACGATTTTCAAGCGTCGCGTAAAATCGTACGCGGGGCTCACCCTTTGCCGCGCCGCGCAATTCCGCGCCGCGCATGATCTTTGAAAGGTCGTACAGCATGTCGAATTATAACGTCGTATATCTCGATAATAACGCCACGACTAAGGTCGCCCCTGAGGTCGTCGACACAATCAGTCAATATCTCGCCGAAGAATACTGGAATCCGAGCTCGATGTACGAGCCCGCGCTCGCCCTTGCTCGCAAACTCGACGAAGCGCGTCGCGACGTCGCCGCCGCCCTCGGCGCCGCCTATCCCGACGAAATTCTCTTCACCTCCTGCGCGACCGAGAGCAACAACGCCGCCCTCTTCGGCGGACTGCGCGCCGCTCTCAAGGCCGACCCCAAGCGTCGGCATATTATCACCTCCAAGGTCGAGCATCCGGCGATTATCGAAGTGTGCCGTCGCCTCGAAAAAGACGGTTACGACGTATCTTGGATCGGCGTCGGAAGGGACGGCCAGATCAACCTGCGCGAATTCGTTCAGGCGATTCGACCTAGAGAAACCGCGATCGTCTCGATCATGCACGCCAACAACGAGACGGGCGTCGTGTTCCCGATTGAAAAGTTGTCGCACATTGTGAAGCAGACGGATCGGAATATTATTTTCCACGTCGACGCGACGCAGTCTGCGACGAAGCTTCCGATAAATCTTTCGTTGAAATCGAAGGGTAACGGCGCGCTCTCAGGGGCTTTCGCGCACGTCGACATGCTCTCGTTCAGCGGCCATAAAATCCACGCGCCGAAGGGCGTCGGCGTTCTTTATATTAGGAGAGGAACGCCCTTTGAGAGCTTCATGGTCGGCGGTCATCAGGAGCGCGGACGCCGAGCGGGCACGGAAAACGTTCCTTACATCATGGGTTTGGCGCGCGCGTTGACCCTTGAAAAGGACGGTCTTGAGGCGCGCGCGGCGAAGATGGCGGCGCAGCGCGATCGTCTGCAGAAGGCGTTGGAAGAGCGCTTGACCTGGATCGTGGTGAACGGCAAGGGAGCGCCGCGCACGCCCAACACGCTCAACGTGGCGGTCTACGGCGCGGAAGGCGAAGCAATTCTTGCGCTTATGTCGGAAAAGGGCGTCTGCATTTCGAGCGGCTCCGCGTGCACCTCCGGCTCTCTTGAGCCGTCGCACGTCCTCACTGCGATGGAGGTTCCCGCGGGGGCTTTGCAGGGTAATTTCAGGTTTAGTCTGAGTCGTTACACGACGGACGAGGAGATCGATCGAGCGATAGAGGCGTTTGTTGAGTCGGTGAATACGATCCGCGCGACGTCGTCGAAATGGGATTCGAAGAAATCGGAGCCGATTGCGTGACGCAATTGATTTGGGGGCTTGATAAAATTTGCATAGCGGATAGAATCACAATGGGCGACGGCGGACTTAGAGAAATCGGCCCAGTTAATTCCGCATTGCGCGGTTTCGCCCTATTGAACAATACCGTTTCAAAATCAACATATTTTATTCGTCATGGAGATTAAATAACATGAAACGAGCGAAGATCACCGTTGTCGGCGCTGGGAACGTAGGAGCTACATGCGCGTTATATTGCGCTCAGGCTGGTTTGGGAGACGTCGTTCTTCTCGATACCCCTCGCGCGGGAGATATGCCCAAGGGTAAAGCTCTTGACCTCGCCGAAGCCGCTCCCGTCCTCGGTTTCACCGCCAACCTGACCGGCGCCACCGATTACGCTGATACCGCGAACAGCGACGTCGTCGTCGTCACCGCGGGCGTCGCTCGTAAGCCTGGCATGAGCCGCGACGACCTCCTTTCCATCAACGCTGGCGTCGTCGGCTCCGTTGGCGAACAGATCAAAGCCACCAGCCCCAACGCCGTCGTCATCGTCGTCAGCAACCCTGTCGACACGATGGTTCAGCGCATGTGCGACGTCACCGGTTTCCCGCACTCTCGCGTCATCGGTCAGGCGGGCGTTCTCGACGCCGCGCGCTTCTGCTGCTTCATCGCGATGGAACTCGGCGTCAGCCCTGAAGACGTCAACGCCATGCTCCTCGGCGGTCACGGCGATTCCATGGTTCCCCTCGCCAGCTGCTCCTCCGTCGGCGGTATCCCCGTCACCCAGCTCATCGCTTCCGATCGCCTCGCTGAAATCGTTCAGCGCACCCGCGTCGGCGGCGGCGAAATCGTCAACCTCCTCGGCACCGGCTCCGCTTACTATGCGCCCGCCGCCGCTACCGCCAAGATGGTTCAGGCGATCGTCCGCGACGAAAACCGCGTCCTCGCTTGCGTCGCTTACTGCGAGCAGGAATACTCCGTCGGCGGTTACTACGTCGGCGTTCCGGTCGTCCTCGGCGACGGCGGCGTCAAGAAGATCGTCAACGTCGATATGACCGTCGAAGAGAAGGCTCTCTTCGCCAAGAGCTGCGAAGCCGTCCGCGCTAACGTCGCCAACATGCAGAAGATTGTCGAAGCCGCGAAGCAGGCGTGAGCCTCTCGCAACGTCGATTTGACGACTCTTTAATTACTATTTAACAGGAGCGAGCGTATGACCCGGAAACACTGGAGGTTGACGCTTGCTCTTGTTCTTTCGCTGACCGGCGCGTCCGTCGCCGTCTATATCCTCGCCAATTATTCGCCGACTCAGTTGCATTTGCCTTCCTGCGCGTTTCGCAAACTCACCGGCCTATATTGCCCCGGATGCGGTTCGACTCGCGCCCTTCGACGCTTGCTATGCGCCGATTTCATTGGGGCGTTACGATATAATCCCGCGTTCGTCCTCGCCGTTCCATGGTTGCCCGTCGCTTTGTGTCAAGCGCTTTACGACGAGTGGCGCGGCGTCTATCCTCCGCGGCGATTTGTCTATCGTTACGCTCTCTTCCTCGCCGCGGCGCTCCTCGCCTTTGGCGTCGCCCGGAATTTGCCTTTCGACGTCTGCGACTGGTTAAGACCTCCCGTCGGACCTTGTCCATAACGCCTCTTTCTTTAGGGGAAACTACGTCATGAAGTACTGCGAACGTTGCGGAGCCCCTGCGGATCCCAATGGAAAGTTCTGTCCGAAGTGCGGACGACGATACGGCGCCTCCGCCGTCGGGTCGTTTTTCGAGAAACTCAAAGGGATGGATTTTCGCGCGATCGTGCAGGCGATCGACGATTCTATAGGCCGCGCGACTGACGCTGTCGAAGGTTGGCTCCGAAAGGGCGTCGACCGTTTGACCGCGACGAACTACGCCGCTCCCTCCTTTATTATTTTCAACGTTCTGGCGATCTTCATCCTGAGCTCGATCTGCGGTATTATCGGCGCGTTCTTCTCATGGCGCACGATCGAGTTGCGTCGCGTCAATAGTCCCGCCGCCCCCGCGGCGTCGAAACGCGCGAAGCTCTGGTTCGCCTTCGCCTGCCTCTTTGCGATCGTCAAAATTCCGCTCGCCTTGGCGTTTCACGGGGTCTTCGCCCTTCTGTGAGCAGGTAGGCGGTTCTTTGAAGTTCGCGTCGCGCTGGAGAAATTCAGCGCTTATCGACGATTCGCGCGTCTTTTTACATACGTTTGCGCGTCTTTTTACATACATAGAAGTTGTTAGCGTCTTTTACCCGTTTCGATTCTCCCTCTTTTGTGAAAGAAAATCATGAGTATTTGCAAGCAATGCGGCGCGGCGTCAGAGGGCGAACCGCGCTTCTGTTCCCAATGCGGTTCCACGGTTAGCGAGTCGACTCCCGTTGCGGAGGAGAAGCGATTTTGCACGAATTGCGGCGCCCCGATGGAGCGCGGCGGCGTCTTTTGCCCGCAGTGCGGCGCGTCGTCGTCGAGACGCTCTCGCGCCCTTGCGCAACCTTATGTCGGCGGGTGGCTCGTTTGGTCGATCATAACGTCGATCGTCTTCTTTCCCCTCGGCCTTGGCGCGCTCGCTTTTTCACTCGCCGCGCGTTTGCTCGCGGACTCCTATGCGGAAGCGAAGTCGTTGGAGCGTTGCGCCTTCCTATGGAATCTCGTCATGTGGCTGCTATCCGGCTTCGCCCTCTTTTTGGGCGCGATCGGCATATTGTGCCATCTCTTCTTCTTTGGTATTTTAGCCTCTCTTTTGTAAAGGATTGACTCGATGTTTTGCAATGGCTGTGGAAAACAGGTTGACTCCGCCGCGCGTTTTTGCCCGTTCTGCGGCGCTCCGAACGACGAGAAGAACGCGAACTCCGCCGCTCCGAAGCGACGCCCGTCGTACTTGATTCGCAATATCCTCGCGACCTTATTCTGTTGCTCGCCCCTCGCGTTGGTCGGCGTCTGCTTCTCGGTCGCCGCGAAGTCTGCCTACGCCGCCGGACGCGTTTGCGACGCCGCCGCTCACGCCGTCGTCGCTAAGTGCCTTTTCTGGATTTCGATCCTCTTTTCCCTCTTAGCGGCCCTCGTCGTCGCAGGCTTAACGCTCTTCTGCTCGGTGAGTCTGAGTTTTTGCGAAGACGCGGGCTGCACGATTCAGCGCTCCGCCGAAGATCTCTCGAAGGAGATTGAGAACGCCCTCGATTCTTTCGTCAAAACCTACGGAATCCAAGACCGACTCGAAGCGAAGCTCGTTCTTGAAGCCCAGGAAGACAACTCCGTGAAAAAGGAATTCTATATCAACGGCAAGAAAGTCGCCTTGAAAGAACTCTCCCCGGCGCACGCCTCGATCATTGACGAGTCCGCGCCCGTCGACGAGTCCGCGCCCGTCGAAGAGTCCGCGCCTGTCGATGAACCCGCGCCTGTTGAAGAGTCCGCGCCTGTCGATGAACCCGCGCCTGTTGAAGAGTCCGCGCCTGTCG
>CAVGEG010000065.1:0-16173 GCA_963628165.1 Paratractidigestivibacter sp.
CTACGAAAAGAGGGGCGCAACCGCCAAACGATCCCTTTCAGCGCTCTGTCGACGCAAGACGACGACGGATGCGAAAAGCCCTTTGAGATGGCCGATCCGCGGGAAACGACGAAATCGGACGCCGCACTCGAGATCGAAGATCTGCGTATGGAACTCGAGATCTTCGGCGTCTCATTCTTCGACCTCCCCAAAGCGTCGCCGAAATTCAAGCGCACGAAAAGGGCGTGCAAAGAAGTCGTCGCATGGCTTGTAAGACGTCCGGAGCTCGTCCGCGAGGCGCGCGAAAAGAAGGTTCTCCCCGTCAAGAGGATTACTGAAGAATTAGGCGTCGGCGTCAAGCTGCTGGAGCGAAACCGCGCCTACGTCGTCGCCGGGATGCTCATCTGCGCGGGGGATTACCCGATCATGCAGAATTATTTTGAATTGGGAAAGGAGGAGCGATAAGATGCGCGGAACGGTTTTAGAGATTCGCGGAGACCGCTGCGTGGTCATGAAGCAAGAAGGGAGCTTTGTCGAAATTCGCAATTGCAATTACGCGGTGGGAGAAGAGATAGCGCTTTCGAACGTCGGGTCGGTGAAATGCCTATCCCTTGCGGCGAGCGTCGCGATCGTCTGCGCCTCCTTTTGGGGATACCGCGCGTACGCGACCCCTACAAGTTTCGTCTACATGGACGTCAACCCTAGCGTGCGTCTCGATCTGAATCGCTTTCGACACGTCGTCGACGTGGCGCCCCTCAACGCGGACGCGGAGCGTCTCCTCGCCGCTACGGACGTCTCCCGAAAGAGCGCCAAAGAATGCATGAGAGACGTCGTCGACGCGTGCTGGCGACAGCGCTTTCTCAGCGAGGAAAACGCCGACGTCGAAATCAGCGTTCGAACCGACGACCTTAAACTCAGAAACGACGTCGAAGCCGCCTCCGCCTCCTTCAAAGAAAATCGAAATCTCGCGGTCTCCCTCTATCAAATGGACAAGGAAGAAAACGACGTCGCGATCGAGCGTCATATTTCCGCGCGTCGACTCCGCGTCGTGCGCGCGTACGCCGACCTCTTTGGCGGTTCGCTCACCGAAAATATGAAGGCCCTCCAGGGAAAAACGAGCGACGAAATCATCGCCGCGATTAGAGAATACCGTCGCGCTCAGAACCGCTCCCCACTCCCGCCAAGAAGACTCTCCCCCCGACGTCTCGACGCTATCCGCGCATATTCCGAAGCGTTTGGCAGCGACCTCGACGAAAACGTCGCGCGACTCAAGGGGGTTTCGTCCGACGAAATCGAGCGAATGATCCAAGAAGCGCAGAACGACCAAACGACGCGCGACGCACTCTGAAAACGGCGTTCTCTCCCCTTTCCCCAAGAAAAAAAAGAGGAATCGCGCCCAAAAGACGCGATTCCTCCCCCTCGTCAGAGTCAGAGGAAACGCGATAAGCGTCGCATTCCCTCTCTCGTCAATTCCTTTCTAACCTCGTTCCCTCTATCTCTCAGCTCGCGGATCTTACGATCTTACCGCGCGTCGACGCCAACGCTGTATTCTCCGGAAACGTTGTCCCCGACCGCTGTGAATGAAATCGGTTCCACGATATAACGAAGCTTCGCGGCGTTCTTGACGCCCTTGACGACGGCGTTCGTCTTTTCGACGGTCTGGAGCATTTCAACATGGTCGCCGACGGGATCGTACGAGAAGATCTGATATTCCGTCGCGCCCTCGACCCTCTTCCAGGTCAGTTCCACGCTATCCTCACCCTTCGAGACCGCGCCGACGTCCGTCGGCGCCGCGAGCGTCGCAAGTTCCGCCTTCTGCTCGGGCTCTTCTCCCTTCAGAACCTGGACGACGCGGAACCCTACGTCTTCGTAGCCGCGCGAACCGTCGCGTCCTTCTTTACGGTATTCCGTCCGGCAATTTGTGCGGGGGGAGTTCCACGCGCCCCCTTTCACACCTAGATCCCCGTTGGCGCGCGCCGTCGACGTCCATTCCCAGACGTTACCCCAGAAATCGATCGCCCCGTGCGCTCCGCGCGTGACCTTCGCGTACTCTTCCACGGGCGTTCGACCGCCATTTACCCCGCAGTTGAAATCCGCGTCCTTAGGCATGTGTCCCGCGGCGAGCTCCCATTCCCCTTCGCTAGGAAGACGATAGACGTTGACCCCGTCGCGTTCCGTAAGCCACGCGCAGTAACCGGCGACGTCTTCAGCCGAAACCATGTTCACCGGGAAATCGTCCTCTCCCTTAGGATACGCGCCGTTCTTCCAGTTTGATGGAGCGGGACGCCCCGTCGCCGCGAGATATTCCGCGTACTGCGCGTTCGTCGTCTGCGTGCGACCGACGTAAATGCTCGTCCCCGCGCCCATGACGGGAATATATTCGTACGAAGCCGCCTTAGACGTTCGCCAATTCAAAAGCCGAGGATCGGTGAAACGAAGCATGCTCACGTTGATCCGATTCCAGTAGGTCTTGTACATCTCCTGAACGATCTCTTCCATCTCCGCGACCTTGGCGACCCCCCCAGGACGCCCCGCCGTCTCCTTTTTCAGCGATTCGAGCTTCCCTTCCTTTCGCGCGAGAACCGCGTCGTAGTTCTTAACGACTTCCGCTCGGAGTTTGAGATAATTCTCACGCGACGGATTGCGTTTGTACGACGAAATCAGAGCCTTCGTCTCGTCGGTGAGCGTCGGCTGCGTCTTTTCGATGAATTCGCTCTTCCCGTACATGCTCATCCCGTCCTTTACGGGGGCAGGTTTTCTCTGCGGCGCCCCGAGGGCGGGAAACGCAACAAGGACAATAAGCGCGACTGACGTTAAAACTCTCGTTCGTGTTGACACTTGCATTTTTGATTCTCCATTAGGCGTTTTATGGCTGGTATTTCTTTCTACGAAAGGAGGGGAAAAATTTCGGGGGGACAAAAAATATTTTTTTACTCGATCAACCAGCGCAACAACTCCGCGCTCTTTTCCTTCCACGCGCGTTCCGGGACGCCTTCATGCTCCGTCTCTGGAAAGACGGTGATCTTCGCCTCTGCGTTTATCCGGGAAACGGCGGCGACGAAACGCTCCGAGGAGCGCGGCCTAACGACGACGTCCTCTTCCCCGACGAACGCCCAGATCGGCGTGTCGCGAAGCGCCGCGAGCGTCTCGCGCGTCGTTGAAACGCCTCCGCTCATCGGCGCGATCCGCGAAAAAACGTCCGGTCGCGACGCGCCGACGCTCCACGTTCCCGTCCCCCCCATACTGAACCCCGTCAGGCTTACGCGGCGCCGGTCGATCCCCTTCTCGCGACAGACCGTCTCGACAAGTTTCACAACCTCTTCCTCGCGCGGTTTCCATTCGCGCTCGCTCACGGAAATCTGGGGAATCAAAACGTACGCGGAAACCTCGCCGAGCGTTCCGTCCGCAAGATATTTCGGAAAGCTTTCCGTGCGCGTGAGGATTGACAAGTCCTCGCCGCGCCCGCGACTTCCGTGGAGATAAACGATCAACGGAGCGCCCGGCAACGCGTTCTTCGGCGTGTAGAGAAGATAGCGAAGCGTTCCTAGTCGGCCTTCGGAAAAAGACGCCTTCCCCGCGAAAGAACGTTGAGTCGCGCAAGACTCGGCGCCGTCGGGTCGCTCACTCGCCGCGCTCTTGACGCAAAACGCGATGGAAGAAAGAACGATCGCGAACGCGGAAAGAATCGAACACACTGTGATTTTCATAAAAGAAGCTCCTTTGCATAACCTTGACCTGTCACGTTATACGAAAGATCCCTCAAAATTTTGGGGGGGCGCGAAAAAAAGAAGGGCCCGCAAAGCAATCCCCAAAACATGCCTCATCCTCCTTGTACGGCGTCGTTATTTGAGAAAATTGAAACGCGTTCTTTCAAATAAAGAGTTTTACCGTTACATAACTTTGTCTTTTCGTCAACTTACTCTATAAGTAGGAGCGTTAGAAGCTTTTATCACAGAGCAGACAAGATGACAAACGCAGAAGAAAAGAAGTATTTGCGCGCGCGTTGAAAGAATTCGCAAAGTCAATCGCTAGCAAAATAGCTCAAAACGACGAATGAACGATTCGTGGCTTCATAAACGTTTTCAAAAATGTCCATACGCTTTCGTCGGATATGAAAGTTATCTCTAAAATATTGAAAATCCACCTTTTTCCTCAACTTCTCGCATTCGCAGGAGAATTGGGGCACGTTGTAGAATTGGCTTCCTATCAAAATTGGCGCCCGATTTTACATTTACGAGCATGCGCAAACAGAACATAAAGTTTGCCGTCAATCTCAAGACGTCAATCCGAGATGAAATCCATCCAGATTTCTGAACAGGGTTTACTTTGGGTTCGCACGTCGAATACTTCGTCAATCGTTCCAGTAAGAAGTAACGTCCAATATCCTTACGACGAATATTGCGGACATTCCTGTTTGGGCGCTGTCTACTCCCGTTCGAAAGCTCAGAAAGACGTAAACGGACGCCTATATGCAGTAGATTAAATCTCGACGATTCCCGCACTCATTCGCAACTTCATCGTCTTTGCCGCTGAAAAATGGAAAACCGCAAGCTATAAGGGAGGAAACGGGAACCCGGCCAATATCGGAAGCGTAAAGTGTATTCCAGATCTACTCAACGAAAACGGCGTTTTTGTCAACGCGGGCGAAGCGTACATTGACGACTATTGGTCAATCTTCGGGAAGAAAGTAATTACAACCGAGAAAGGGCAGAGAAAGAAGCTCTCCTTCTTCGCCCAATAACTCCGTTATCGAAATTTTCCCCACGCTCTCGACAACCCCCAAAGATTCCCCCAAAGGGCGCCAAGCGATGGATAAAAGATTCGTTCCTTCGGTCAAAATTCAGGGAATTAAAACGAAGATTACCCCGTTGATTAAGAGATGCACGGCGTTAAAAAGCAATTCCACGTGGGTTGAACCTTTTATGGGGTCAGGCGGCGCGGCTTTAATATCGCAGGGGAAAAAACGATCTTCGCCAACACGAATCCGCATATTGCCAATTATTACAACGGCGTTAAGTCAAAAGAAATCACCTCTCGCAACGCTCGGCTATTTCTTGAGAAAGAATGACGCGCTCTTGAAACCGGGGACGCCGATCATTATTGTCTCGTGCGCGACTGTTTCAACAAATTTCATTCCCCGCTGGACTTCCTCTTTTTGAACCGCGCGTGTTTCAACGGGATGATTCGCTTTAATAAGAATTACGGCTTTAACATTCCGTATGGCATAAGCCGCTACGTTTTTCGAAGGCATGCGTCACGAAAATCGTCAACCAAATCGCCTTTGTCGAGGAAAAACAGAAGACGAATTCATGATCCTTTCTTTGTCAATCATTTGAGCAAACGATCCCTATGGCGGGGGAAAACGATTTCATCTACTGCGATCCTCCCTATATCGGTCGTCACGTGGATTATTACGACTCATGGAACGAAGAAAATGAGTTGACGTTAAATCACCCTCTCGGGCTTTATCCTCTCTGCGTGGGATCACAACGCTTTTCGAAGAAACAAATACCTCGACGCGGCGTTGGCCTTTTGTCGTAAAGTCACACGCGAACATTTCTACCACGTCGGCGCCAAAGAGGAAAACCGCAATCCGATGTGCGAAGCGTTATTGGCCAATTACCCGATTGGCGACGACGAATTCCAAGAAGAAGCTGTCCAACTGACCTTTACGCTGTGACCAGACTTCGCTAAAAAAGAAGGGACGCGCTCCGCAAAGGAACGCGTCCCTTTTTTTTCATCGTCGCGGCGAGAAACGCGCGATCACTTCGTCCGCCAATCGTAGATCTCCGACTTATTGAGGATCCGCAAATCGTCCCTTTCATAATTGCGGAAAATCGGCTCCACCCACCGCGAATCGGCGTCGTGCCCCGTCTCCGCGCGGTATTCGTCGAACGTCTTTCCCGGCGCTCCGTTTTTCAGATTGTAATGGAAATACTTGTCTCCCGCCTCGTGATAGCCCTTGGCGACCCAGTAGACGTTGTCGTTGATCTTATACTCGCCGATACGATCGTGCCAGAAGGAAATAAACTCTTGCGACGTGTCGTAAAAGACGTTATGACGCACCGTCACGTCCACTTTCGCCGCGTCGAGAGAATACCCCAGAAGAGGCGTTCCCCTCTTGTCGGGGCGCTGAAGATGACTCCACCCGCGACCGCTGTCGACGCACAGATTATCTTCGAAGACGCAATTCTCGAGAATCGTCTCCGGGTGCGTGAACCAAATCTCAAACGACTGTTCGCAACGAATCGTCGTGCAATTGCGAATCGTCAAGTTCCGCGCGACGTCCTTATCAGAACCTTGCGTCGTCGTCGCCGTGTCGTAAACCTCCGTGAAACGACATCCCTCGACCGTGCAGTCGACTAACCCGTTCCAGAACTCCACCCCGTTCCCATAACGAACGCGTTTCCCGGCGCCGCCGCCCCCGTAAAGGTCGCTACCCCCAATCCAGTGGAAATCGCAATTCCGAATCGTCGTCCGTTCGCAACGATCCGCCGAGACCCCGTGTCCCCCCGAGTGCGTGAACGCAAGATCCTCGACGATCACGTCATGACCCTCGATGCGACAGCAATTCCCTTTCAGCGGCGCTTCGAGAGAGAACCTGTTCGAGGCCGGATTATTGTCGGATTTCATATAGACGCGCCCATCGTCTACGTCGTACCAGAACCCTCCCGTTTTCTTCAGATCCTCAAGGGTCCATCTCTTGTCGAGGGCCTCTTCCCACCCTTTGCAACTCGGCGGGAAGTTTTTCGTCGCGGGATCGTCGCTCTGCTTGACGTTGCATCGCAAAGAGCTAACGATATTTCCCACGTCCGCGTTAAGGTATGCGCCCGAAGACTCGACTTCTCGCGCTCCGAGGACGACGAAATCAAATCGGCAATCCGCGTCGAGCGCGTCCCCTAAGAAAAACGTGATTCGCCCGTCCTCCGCGTCGCGCGTAGTGCGGAAAATCAGATCGAATTCGCGCCATGTCGGCTCAAGAGCCCCCGAATCGACGACGCAACTCCCGTACGAACTCCACGGCTTCCCCTGCATCATCAGCGTCGGTTTGAGGGTGATCGGCTTACTCGCGCGCGCTTTCATCCGCACCGCGACGAGGCGATTCTGCCTCACCGGGAACCCCTGCGTAGTGATCTGGATATGGGTTGCGCGCGTCCCGCCTTCTTGACAGATTACGCTGTAACCGTTCGCGCCGCCGATATCGTCGAAGACGCACTTTTGACACGTTCCGCACGCATCCTCTTCCGTATAGATATGCCAATCGCCGACGGCGAAGAGCTTCGTCTCGTCATGCGTATTGACGTCGACGTACTCGACCTCTTTCGTCGCCCAAAGCTCCTCGCCAACCTTTTCCCAAAGATTGGAATCCGAGAGATCCACGGAATTCATGATCCGCGGTTTCTCCCCGTCGCCGAACGCGGCGTAACGCGTCGGCGCGCCCGGCTCTCCCGACTTAGGACGCAGCGTCCCGCGCCAAACGCGTCCGCGGCGGAAGAGAACCGAGTCTCCTCCCTTAATATCCGCGTCGTTCACCTTCGAGAGGCTTTTCCACGCGGCTGACGGCGTCTTTCCGTCGTTCTCGTCCGAGCCCGATAACGAATCGACGTAATATTCCGTAGCAAAACAACTTCCGGCAACCGTCGCGACGATCGCAAACGCGAGCGCGACAAACTTCTTTCGTCCTGACGCCAACATCTCTCTTTCCTTATATTCGTAAAATTCGGAAACTTCGCCCTTTTATCGCGGCGCGTTGATTATACAATAAGAATTGCTGTCGGTAAATTGTCCCGATGTTTTTCATTCATTCCTTTAATACAAGTAAGGGGTCGTGAGATGACGCAACTTTCGATCGTCGTTCCCGTTTACAATGAAGAAGAGAGCCTCGTCGCGCTACATGCCGAGATTTCAGAAGTCGTCGAAAAGATCGGCTCCGAAATTGAGCTCCTGTTTATAGATGACGGGTCGACCGATTCGAGCTGGTCTATCATCTCGAACTTGGCGCAGAAAGACAAAAGAGTCCGCGCTTTCCGATTCCGACGAAACTTCGGAAAGGCCGCCGCTCTCGACGTCGGGCTCCACGCCGCGACAATGCCCCTCGTCATGACGATGGACGCCGACTTGCAGGACGACCCCCACGAAATCCCCGATTTCCTCAGACTCATGGACGAGGGATACGACGTCGTCAGCGGGTGGAAGAAGACGCGTCACGATCCGTGGCATAAGGTCATCCCGAGCCGATTCTTTAACGCCATGGTCAGTAGCCTTACGGGCGTAAGCCTCCACGACCACAACTGCGGAATGAAGTGTTATCGTCGGGAGATTTTCGACGAAGTGACGCTCTACGGGGAATTGCATCGATTCGTGCCGGCGCTCGCGGGGGCGCGCGGATTTAAGGTGGGGGAAAAGGTGGTGAATCACCGGGCGCGAAAGTTCGGGGCGTCAAAGTACGGGTTCAACCGCTTCATTAAGGGTTTTTTGGATCTGCTGTCGGTGAAGTTCGTGACGACTTACGGGGCGCGTCCTCAGCACCTTTTGGGGACGATCGGACTCTGTTCTTTCGGGGTCGGGGCGTTGACGATGGTATGGATGGCGACGCGATGGGTATTGGCGCGAATTCCGGCGCTTGGTTTTGACGAATACATGCTCTCTGGGCGTCCTGCGGTCGTCTATTCGGCGGCGCTCGCGCTCTTTGGGGCGCAGTTGCTCTCGATGGGCTTCCTGTCGGAGCTCCTTGTGGCGGAGACGAATCGCCGCGCGCGCGAATATTCGATTAAGGAAGAAATCAAGGCGTCGCAAGAGGACGCGAAAGACTGACGCGCCCCCCTTCGCGTAAAAAAAGACCGTCGACGAACGACGAAGATCGAAGTTCGTCGACGATTTTTCGTCGATAGAGAACAGACGCTTGAGAACTACGCGTTCGTTGACGGAAATTGGCTCATATACAATTGGTAATAAAAACCTTTGGCGGCTAGAAGCTCTTCGTGAGTTCCTTGCTCGACAATTTTGCCGTTTTTCATCGCGAGAATCACGTCGGCGCTGCGGATCGTCGAGAGGCGATGCGCGACAATGAAGCTCGTACGACCCGCCATGAGACGATTGAACGCGTCCTGAATCTTCAGTTCGGTGCGCGTGTCGATCGACGAAGTCGCTTCGTCGAGGATAAGGAGATCGGGGAACCGCGCCATGACCCGCGCGATACAAAGGAGCTGGCGTTCCCCTTGCGAGAATTCGCCTCCGTTGGACGTCACGGGCGTGTCGAAGCCTTGCGGAAGGCGGCCGACGAACGCGTCGAGGTGGCACGCGCGCGCGATTTCCTGGAGTTCGACGTCGGGGAGTTCCCGATCCATCGCGATATTCTCGCGCACCGTCCCCGCGCGAAGCCACGTCTCCTGGAGCACCATCCCGAACCCGCGGCGCAGCGACGCGCGCGTCATCTCGCGCGTCTCAAGACCGTCGAGTCGGATCGCGCCCCCTTGCGCATCGTAAAAGCGCATCAGCAGATTCACGAGCGTCGTCTTACCGCAACCCGTGGGACCGACAATCGCGATCTTCGCGCCGGGACGCGCTTTCAGGGAGAAGTTCTCGATCAGCGGACGATCGGGTCGATACGAAAAGTTCACGCGATCGAACTCGACCTTGCCGACGAAGCGCTCGGGCTCCGCCGCGTCGACCGCGTCGGGCGTCTCCTCCTCCGCGTCGATCAGCTCGAAGAGACGCGCCCCGCACGCCAGCGCATTTTGAAGCTCGGTCAAGACCCCGGAGATTTCATTGAACGGTTTCGTGTACTGATCCGCGTAGCTCAAAAAGGTCGTGAGATTCCCGACGCTCAGCGTCCCGTGCAGAACCGCCAACCCGCCGCAAACGCCGACCCCCGCGTAAACGAGGCTGTTCACAAAGCGCGTCGCCGGGTTCGCCAGCGACGAGAAGAAGACCGCCAAGAGAGAGACGCGCGTCAGACGTTCGTCGATCTCCTCGAACTCTCGACTCGAAGCCTCCCCGCGATCGAACGCCTGCAACGTCCGCGCTCCCTGCGTCGACTCCATCACGTACCCCGTCTCTTCACCGCGCAGACTCGATTGACGGTGGAAATAGACGAACGACTTTTTCGAGATGAACCACGCCGCCACGAGGGAAAGGGGCGTGAGCGCGACCACCACGCACGTGATCCGCAAGCTCAGCGACGCCATGAAACACAACACCCCCGCGATCGCCACGATCCCCGTGAAGAATTGCGAGAACCCCGTCAAAAGACCGTCGGAGAAGAGATCCGCGTCCGTCACGATCCGGCTCGACGTCTCCCCGTAAGGTTTCCCGTCGAGATAACTCAGCGGCAACTTCTGCAACCGCCGGAACGCGTCGACGCGAATATCGCGCGACACGCCGAACGCCACTCGGTTGTTCAAACACGTCATGACGAACTGCGCGACCCCCGCGACAAACGCGCACGTCGCAAGCGCGAGACAATCCGCCTTGAGTCCGATAAAGTCAACCGAGTCGGGGCCGACCATTCTGTCGACCGCGCGACCGATCACCCGCGGCGCGTAGAGCGTCGCCGTCGTCGCGACTGTCGCCGAAACAAGCGCCCCGACGAGCTGAAGACGGTAACCGCTAAGGTAGCGGAGCGTTCTTTTGAGCGTCTTGATTTGCAGATCTCTCTTTTCTTTCTTCTCCGGTTTCATCGTCCCGCCTCCTCGTCTTTCTTCGCGTCCTCCGAAAATTGCGATTCGTAAATCTCGCGATACGTCGGGCAACTGCGCAAAAGCTCCTCATGCCGCCCTTTCCCGACGAGACGCCCTTGATCGAGCACCAAAATCTGATCGGCGTCGAGAACCGACGCGGCGCGTTGCGCGACGATAAAGGTCGCGCGGCGCGATTTCGTCGCCGCAAGCGCCTTGCGAAGTCGCGCGTCCGTCGCGTAGTCGAGCGCCGAGCACGAGTCGTCCAAAATCAAGATCGGCGCGTCTTTGACGAGCGCGCGCGCGATCGTCAAGCGTTGACGCTGCCCCCCCGAGAGGTTCCGCCCTCCCTGTTCGAGAACCGTCGCGAGCTTCTCGGGCTTCGCGTCGACGAAATCCCGCGCCTGCGCCGTCTCGAGCGCCGCCCAGAGCGCCGACTCCGAAGCGTTCGGATCACCCCAGCGCAGGTTCGATTCGATCGTCCCCGAGAAGAGCTCCGCCTTCTGCGGCACGACGCCGATCCCCGCGCGAAGGGACGCGAGGCGATATTCGCGAACGTCGCGGCCAAAGACGCAGACGCGTCCCTCCGTCGCGTCGTAAAAGCGCGCGATCAGATTCACGAGCGTCGTCTTGCCGCTACCCGTCCCTCCGATCACGCCGATCGTTTCTCCGATCCGCGCCGTGAAGCTCGCCGAACAAAGCGCGCGTCCCCCGCTTGCTCCGTATGAAGCGCTCACTCCTTCGAAAGACGCCGCGACCGCGCCGGGCTCGCGCGTCGCACAAAGCTCCGCCTCCCCTTCCGCCATCCCGTCGGGAAGGTCGAGAATCTCCGCGACGCGTTTCGCGCACGCCGCTCCTTTGTTCACTTGAAAGATAAGATTCGCGAGTTTCACGAGTTCGACGAGAATCTGCGACATGTAGTTCAAGAGCGCGATCGTCTCCCCTTGCGTCGACGCGCCGATCTGAACCTGCGCCGCTCCCGACGCCAAAAGCGCCACGATCGCAAGGTTCGCCAAAAGGTACGTGATCGGATTCATCAGCCCCGCGATGAGCCCCGCGCGTTCCTGAATCGCAAGCAATCGCGACGCGAGCGCGTTGAAGCGTCCCGTCTCGCGCGACTCCATATTGAACGCGCGCAGAACCCGCGCGCCGACGAGATTTTCCGTCGTCGACAGGGAGACGTCGTCGAGCGCCGCGCGTTGACGCGCGTAGAGGGGCAGGGAGAGGAAGAGGATCGAGAAGACCGCAGACGCGAGAGCCGGGAGCGCTACGAGAAAGACGAACGCCCCGCGAGGATCGACGACGAGCGCCATGATCGTCGCCCCCAGTACGATGATCGGGGAGCGAAGAAAGAGGCGCAGGAGGATGTTGACGGCGGTCTGCGTTTGCGCGGCGTCGCTTGTCATGCGCGTGGCGAGGGAGTCCGCGCCGTAGCGGTCGAGCTGCGCGAAGGAGAGACGTCCGATCTTTGCGAAGAGCGCGCGACGTATCGCGGCGGCAAAGCGCGTCGCCGCCTTCGCCGCGAAGAACTGCGCCGCCCCCGCCATCGCAAGCCCCGCGACGCTCAAGCCTACGAGAATCGCGAGCGCGCGCCAGATAATCGACGCGTCCCCTTGCGCGATCCCCGCGTCGATCATCCACGCGACGACGAGGGGCACAAGAAGATCGAAACACGCTTCAAGGAGCTTGAAAAAGGGCGCTAAAACCGCCTCTTTTTTGTACGGTAAAAGGTATTTTAATAACGTCTTCATAAATTATTTCCCTCGCGCTACGTAACGCTTCCATACAAATTTTGTCGCATTATATCGCGCTTAAACGTTTTGACGACCGCTGCAAAAAAAATCAAATTCACACAATAATCCGATTTATACCGCTTAGGCGCTTTTTTTTTTCACCGCGCGTCGGTATAATCGAACGAGATTCGCACTTTTACCCTTTTGTGGTTAAAGATATTCGCCCTTTCGCGGCGTTCATTTAAATTGTCCAAATACAAGGAAACCCCAAAGATGCGTAAATCGTTCTGCATTGCCGCCGCGTTTCTCGCGGCCTTCGCGTGCTTCGCGTCGGCTCCTTCCTTCGCCGACGACTCCGAAGAAGGTTTTGTCTCCCTCTTCGACGGTAAAACTCTCAACGGCTGGGCCGTTCACAGCGGCGCCGCAAAGTACAAGGTTGAAGACGGCGCTATCGTCGGAGAATGCGTGCCAGGTACCCCAAACAATACCTTCCTCTGCTACGAAAAGCCCTTTGGAAACTTCATTCTCAAACTCGACTTCAAGGCCGTCGTCCCCGGTAACTCCGGCGTTCAGTTCCGTAGCGCTATCGAAGAAGGAACCGACCGCGTTTACGGGTACCAGTGCGAAATCGCTCCCGACGACAAAGTCACCGCTCGTATCTACGACGAAGGCCGTCGCGGATTTGCTCACGGACGTATCTTCCTTGACAACACCCCGGACGAAACCCTCGAAGCGGGTCTTGCCGCCTACAAATCCGGCGAATGGAACTCCCTCGAAATCCAGGCCATCGGTCCGTCTCTCCGCACTTGGATCAACGGCGTCCCCGTGACCAACATGTACGACTACAAAGACTTCTCCGGAATCATCGGCCTCCAGATTCACGCCGGCAACCAGGGCACGATCGCGTGGAAGAACATCCGCGTCAAGGATCTCGGCGTTTCCGAATGGAAAGACTTCTTCGTCCAGAAAGACGGCGAATGGAAAGTCGAAGACGCTTATCTCTTCGTCCCCGAATGCTGGAACTTCAACGAAGAGGGCGTCCTCGTCGGTCAGCATGACGATACCGAAAAACGCGACGGCCTCGTCGTCTCCAACGACGAATACGACGACTTTGTCGCCAAGGTCGATTACGTCTTCCGCGGCGGCGTGAACTCTGCGCTTTACTTCCGCGCTCACGAAGTCGACACCCCGTGGCTCCTCCGCGGTTGCCAGGACGAAATCTGCGGTTACAGCAAAGAAGCCGCTATTTGGCACACCGCCGGTAAGACCGAACCCGGTCGCGGTTGGCTCGCTTCCGACGACGAATTCGTCGAAAAAGTCCGCAATAAGGGCGAAAACGACTGGAACGAAATCGCCGTCGCGGCTTGCGGCGACCGCGTCGTAACCTTCCTTAACGGCTTCCGCGTCGTCGATATCACCGATCCCCTCATCGAAAAGACCGGTAAGGTCGGCCTCCAGCTCCACGGCGGTTCTCAAGGACAGATGTGGTTCAAGAACTGGAAAGTAATGCCCATCACCAAGGAACAGCGCGCTCTTATCGAACGCTAATTCTCCTTTCGTACTCTAGACGCCTTTCCCCGGCGCGTCCGCGCGTCGGGGTCGCGTTTTCATAACACTCGCTATTCTTTTTAGGATTACACGCTATGAATAAATTCTTCGGCGCTCTCGCTATCTTCGCGTTCGCTTCCGCCGCCGCTGTCGGTCAGGAATTCACCAACGTCGATCAAATCGTAAAAGACGGCCAATATCTCGACGCTTTCCAGATCCAGGGCGAATACCTCTGGCCCGACAAGAACCGCGCCTTCCAAGTCATCGCTCGCGGCGACAAGAACTTCGACGTCGTCGGCTATCAGGACGGCCTCCCCGGCGCCGGATGGGATCGCTCCAAGGCCCGTTTCTTCGGAAAAGGCGAACTCCAGGAAGGTAAACTCGTCGTCACCGGCGAAAGAATGGATATTCCACGCAAGGGCGAAGAAGGCAACATCGTCTTTAACGACGAACAGAAGGCGACCAAACTCGTCGCGTTCCAAGAAGGCGACAAGATCATCCTCGATTTCAAGGGCCAGAGCGAACTCAAGCGCGTTGAACGCAAGAGCGAAACCCTCGGCATGAAGGCTCCGGAAGGCGCGATCGTCCTCTTCGACGGCTCCAACACCGACGCCTTCGCTTCCGACGTCCACCTCAGCGACGCTCAGGAAAACGCCATCTGGTCAGAAGCGCTCCTCAAACCCTTCGAAAAGGATCGTCCCTTCACCCTTCACCTTGAATTCATGCTCTCCTTCATGCCCAACGCTCAGGGCCAGGCGCGTTCCAACTCCGGCGTCTACCTCCAGGAAGAATATGAATGCCAAGTCCTCGACTCCTTCGGACTTGAAGGCGAAAACAACGAATGCGCCGGCTTCTATCAGCAGCTCAAGCCGATCGTCAACGCTTGCTTTCCTCCTCTCACCTGGCAGACCTATGATTTCGACGTGACCCCCGCCAAGTTCAACGAAAAGGGCGAAAAGGTCGCCAACGCCGTCATCACCGTCAAGCAGAACGGCATTCTCGTCCACGACAATGCCGTTCTCAAACACGAGACCCCCGGCGGCAAGACCGAGAAGAACGAAGCGGGCGAAGCGCGCGGCGTCTTCCTCCAGGGCCATGGCAACAAGGTTCAGTACCGCAACATCTGGATCAAGTACAACGACTGATCGCGGATGAACGTTGCGCGACTCGGTTCGCGTAAAAAAACTCGCCCGTTCCGGCGCTCGTTTCGGATCGGGCTCTTTTTATAACGGGGAGTAAAGCGGCTTGCTAAGAGCGCGGGCGGAGAATGAGAATAGGTGAGAAAGGAGAAGAGATGCGAATCGTCGGAATAGGCGTCGACGCGACGGAGATTGAGCGCGTGAAGGAGATGTGCGAGAAGCACCCGGAGAGCTTTTTAGAACGCGTTTACACGTCGCTGGAGCGCGAATATTGCGTCGCGCGCAACAAAGGGGCGGCGGAGTCCCTCGCCGCGCGATGGGCCGCTAAAGAAGCGGTTATGAAGGCGCTCGGCACGGGCTGGTCTCACGGGGTGAAATGGACGGATATAGAGGTGGAGACGAACTTCTCAGGGGCGCCGTCGTTGAACGTAACGGGCCGCGCGAAGGAGATCGCGGAGGAGCTTGGGATTCGGGAATGGAAGGTCAGTCTCACCCACACGAAAACCGAAGCGATCGCGTTCGTCGTCGCATCGGGGGACGATTGATTTTGAATAGTTTTGACGATTTTTACCGAGAGGCGAAGAGAATACTCATGCCCGACGGAACGATCTACGTCTTTATGAGATGCACTTGGTTCCGTTTATCTACGCGATTCAGGGCAGGAGCTCGGAATGGCCCTCCACTCTTGAATCACGTGGTATTACACGCAGGAAGTTGGCAAAACGAAGGGGTTTTCGCCGCGTCACAACGACGTCCTCATGTTCGTCAAGGATCCGAAACGCTTCGTTTTTAACCTCGACGCTATCCGCGTCACGTAAAAGTATTATCGCTCCGCCAATAATATGCGCGGAGCCAATCCGGGAACGTCTGGGAATTCTCCCATATGCATTACTGCAACAAGAATCGGCAGAAACATCCGATCCAGAAACCCGAAGCGCTCTATGAACGAATGATCTTAGCCTCATCCAACGAGGGAGATTTGGTCGTCGACCCATTCGTCGGGGGCGGAACCCTCCTACGCGTTTGTCTGCATACGAATTGTCGAGACGGTATGTCTCTTAGTGCGGAGAAATGGTCTACATGTCGACATTGACGTAG
>CAVGEG010000066.1:0-16172 GCA_963628165.1 Paratractidigestivibacter sp.
ATGCAATGCGAAGGGGATTGCGAAGCAAACGATTTTCACGACCCGACCAATCCGGGATCGGAAACGGCCCGTATTAAAACCCGCCCCCTTCGCCATGAAATGCGAAGGGGATTACGAAGCGAACGATTTTCACGACCCGACCAATCCGGGATCGGAAACGGCCCGGTGTAAAACCCGCCCTCGGCGGGCGGGGTTATTCGTTTAGGATAAAACCTTTCTTTCTTCGCCCGGCGGTTTCGATCCAGACGTCTGTAAGATATTCGGCGTCCAACAAGGTGTTTAGAACTTCCTCGCGTTCTTTCGACGACCCCCTTCTTTGGAATCGTCTTGTAAACTGAGATTTTCCGAACATTTGGCCCGGTTGGGAGCGCGCCCATTCGAGGACTTCTTCGGTAAAGCGCGTGAGGTCGTTGCCGCCCATGCGGTCTTCGTTGAGTTGAAAGACCGCCGTCTCGTATCGCGCCAATTTGGTCGCCAACCCCATCGATTTCGCGTCGATCTTCAGGCTCGGGTCGCCGCCTCTTTCGGAGCACGCGAAGAGGAGCGCGTATTTCCAGACCTTTTCAGAGCATCGCGCCAAGAACTCGACCCCCGTCTTGCCCGATAGCGTATCTTCGCGAATCTTCATTTCCAGCTCGTCGTCGAACGCCTTGAAGACGTCGAACGCGGCTTTGTCAAAGCCCGCGACAAAGGGGCCGTCTTCCGTCGACGCCTCGACGGCGGCCCACTGCTTGACGATCCGTTGCACGTCGCGCGGAATCACAAAGGGGAGTTCCGACGTCGCGTTCTCATACGTCGACGCTTTCTTTTCGCTATATTGCCTACCATAGATCACCGTGAAGCGCGCGATATAGCCGTTTCCCAGCAGCGTTTCCGACGTCGCGTTAAAGAACTCCTTCGGGTTGCCCGTCGCGAAGATCGTCAGGCTAGGACGGTCGACGCCGACGACTTTGTTCGATTCCTTCGCGTCTTGCGCGACTACGCGCGGAAGATAGTTCCGGTTGTTCGCGTTCGAAAAGACCTTCAAGGATTCCGTGATGACGCTTGTCACGTTGCTGTTGCCGCGTTCCCCGTTCATCACCGCCAGGTCGCGCCCGAATTCGTCGTGCAACCAATAGATTTTCCTCAGGCGGCACAGCATATTTTGAAGCGCCTGGACGCTTGCGAACGACTCGGGAATCGATTCGTTCGGGCGATAGATCCTCGCGATTTCCGCGCCGACGCGCCGGATCGCCTCTTTTCCCATACCCGACGGGGCGAGAAAGAGCGCGTAGATATTCGGCGTGACGAGCGTTCCCGAATAGTTCACCGCGAAAGAACGGCCCGACAAAAAGCTCATATCCGCCAACGCGCCTAAGAACGCCCCTTCAGGCTGCTTACGAATCGCGTAGCGATTGCGCAACGCCTGAAGTTCGCCGATCAGCCCTCCGCATTCAAGGAGTTCTTTGGGAAACTCTGGCCCGTCGAAGGGGAGGTTCTCCCCGTCCGCCCGCCGAGGCCCCCGAAGAGGGCTTTTAATACTGTTCGTTTTCGACGCCGGATTGGTCGGGGCGTGAGAATCGTTCGCTCCGAGTTCCCCTTCGCATTGCATAGCCCGCCGAGGCCCCCGAAGAGGGCTTTTAATACTGTTCGTTTTCGATCCCGGATTGGTCGGGTCGTGAGAATCGTTCGCTCCGTAATCCCCTTCGCATTGCATAGCCCGTCGAGGCCCCCGAAGAGGGCTTTTAATACTGTTCGTTTTCGACGCCGAATTGGTCGGGTCGTGAGAATCGTTCGCTCCGAGTTCCCCTTCGCATTGCATGGCGAAGGAGTCGATTTGATTATAGTACGCGTCGTCTATATGAACGACTTCGATGATTCGATCGGTCGGGCCTTCGAGACGACGCGCGTAGAATCTTGAGGCGGCGGAGACGTCGCCGCGATGCTCCAGCGTCGCGATGAGCTGGAGGGGCGAATACGTCGCGCTCCCTTCCAGAGGAGCGGCGTTCGTCGAGAAGACGTGAAAGTACCCTTCGTCTTTCGAGTAGCACCCGCCGGTCTTGCCCGCGACAGGCTGACCGGGGCGCGCCCAATATTCATATTTCGCGTCGTCGCGCAAGTACGTCCACCCTGATCTGAGAAGCGCGTTGCGCCAATCGTTCGATTGTCTCAGATAATCGGCTACGGATTCGACGCGTTCGCCGTCGGCGCGAACGACCCTCCCCTTATCCTCGGCGGGCAAGTCTCGCCTTGAAACGCAGGACGGGGAACGAAGGGGGGGGTTTTCACGGCCCGTAAGGTCAGGTTTCGCGGTCGGCCCGGAGTGCAGCCCGCCCTCGACGGGGTTCGCGCCCGGCCCGGCGTCAAGGCTTTTGGCGGCGTCGATTAGTTTATCGCGGTTTTTTTTGTCGAGGGTTGGAAGATTCGTCCAGGAGCCTTGGCGCAGAACGTAGCCGTCCGTCGGGGCGATAATACAGATCCCCCCTTCTCCTCTTGTTTCAATCGCGCATCCTGCGGCGGTACTCGCGAGCTTGGCGCTGCGCCCGCACGCGGTCGTCTTATACGCGACGTGAACGCCCCCCGATTGAGTTGATTCGACGACGCAGCTCTTCAGGTAGAAGGGCGCGGTCGCGCTTTGCTTTGAATCTTCGCTTTCACGCTCTTTCGAAGGGGAAAAATCGCCAACCTTGTCTTGAAACGCCTTGAACAAGACGCCTTTTTGATCGAAGTCGACGACCTCGAGACCGCCGGACGACGCGCCGCAGACGACGGCGATCGCGTCGAATTCGAGCGAATCGCTAAAGACTTTAGCGAATTCGGGGCGTTTTGAAACGTATTCCTTCCACTTGCAAAGAGGCCGTTTCTGGCGTTTCGAGGCGGGGAGGACGTTGAGCCCCGCATTGTAGTACTCTCTAGCTATTTCCTTTAGCGATTTCATTTATCATTAACCTTCCCGCAAAAACGCGGGGTACGAAGGAAAAACATTTTCATAACCCGTACGGAACGTGATCGGAAACGGCCCGGCGTGAAAAGACGCGACAGGCGATATCGTATGAGGGAACGCGTTGTTCCGCGTAGAAGCAGAACCCGCCGTCTTCTAATTCGCCGTCGTTCATGACTAGCGCGGTCGTCCAATACTTGCATTGCCCGCAACGTTTGCGGCCTTTCTCTTCGAATTGGGCAAGCTCTTCAACCCCCTCTTTCTCCCGACTGCCGACGTTCCAATCGTCTTGGCTTATCGCGTCGACGGGCTTGAAGTTAGGGATGGAAGAGAATTCGACCCATTCGATCTGCGGGAAGGCGTCGCCGGGGGTTCGCGTCGCCTTGATCTTCGTCGGGGTCGCCAACGCCCCCGCTTTGGCGTAGCGTTCCGCCGTCGTCGTTTCCGTCGGCGGCGCGACGACGCTCTTCCACTTCCACCAGGATTCGAACTTTTCACGGGCAAAACCTTTGTGTTCGGGGCAGACCCATTCTCGGAGAAAACCGCCTTCGCGGACGTAGGTGATTTGCAGAGTCGGCGGCTTGTCGACCTTTTGTCTGGAGTAGTGCGTTTCGTAGACGACGCGTACGACGTCGTAATATTGAACTTCGGGTTGCTGGTCTAACTGTTTACTTTCTTCCATCAGGTTGCCTTTTTTGTATCTCCAAATCGTATTCCCCTTCGCATTTCATGGCGAAGGGGGCGGGTTTTAATACTGTTCGTTTTCGAATCGTATCAAAACCAGCTTGATTCAGACTCTTGCGGGGAAAGAATTTGCGCCTGTCTTACGGGGGGCGCGGATTGAGGCAGGGGAACGCGGGAGACGCTTTCGCGGGGGGCCAAAGCGGTTTCTGAATCGTTGCGAATCGCGCCGTCGTCGGGGGAGGAATAGGAGAGATACTCGTCGACGTTGTTGTATTCTTTGCCGTTGTAGAGACGAGTGGAGAGTAGGATGCGGAAGGGTCGGTTGCGCAGTTCGGCGGTATCGGCCAAATCCTGTATTCCGACGGCGGCGGCGATCGCGACGAGACGCGAACGCGCCATGCTCACCGCGTCCGTGTTGACGTGCCAAAGATTCAGAACGTCGCGGATTCGCTGACCTTTGTATTGGCCGGTCAAGACGCAATAGTCGAACGCCAACCCTTGCGACCGCCCGTCGCGAAAGTCGACGATCCTTTCCGCGACGATCTCGACGTCGTAAAAGCCTTGCGGAAGGGTTTGATTGGTTCCTGAAAAAGGACGTACTTCTTGAATGTTGAAATCGATTCTAGCCATCTAAAAACCTCTTTGAAAAGAAACGGCGCGGCCCTCGGCGGGCCCTCGGCGGGATCCCTTCGCCATGCGACGCGAAGGGGATTACGAAGCGGACGAATTTCACGCCCCCTCACGAAACGGAGTCGGAAACGGCCCGCGGCAAAGCCTGCCCTCGACAGGCGTTTTTGATCGCGGTCAGTACGGCGCGCGCGTCCAGGGGGAGCTCCGCGGGGATCGCGTATCGAGATTTCGCGACCTGATAAGGGTTCGCCTCGGATCGGACGACGCGCGGGTTGCCGACGTCCCCTTTCGCGGCTCCGAAAGCGCGCGTCGCGAGGAGGATCACGTCGACGTATTCCGCGAGAAGAGACCGCGCCGTTTTATGCAGGCGCGGCGTAAAGCGTTTCAAGGACGAAACTTCGGGGTCGCTGTAGTCCTCCGCGACGGCGTGCGCGAGAAGAAGGATAATCTTACCCTGTCGACGGAGGGCGGCAAGGTGATCGAGGACGATCCGCCAGAAGGTCAGCGCGATCGTATATCCTTTGCCGTACGCGATTTGTTCGATATTGTCGACCTTCGAGTCTTGCGCGACTTTATCCCAAATGAGGCGTTCCAGCCAATCGAGGGAATCGATCACGACCGTTTTGAATTCGTTCGGCTCAGATTCGAGCGCCAAGAGCTCTTGATAAACCTCGTCGAAGGTTTGGGCTAAGGGGAATTTCGCGCAATCGATCATCCCTAACCCGTCTTCCGTCTGAACGAAGACCGGCGCGGGGAAGTTCGCCGCGAAAGAGCTCTTCCCGATCCCTTCCATCCCGTAGAGAATAAGCCGAGGAGGGTCGAGAGTTCGCCCCCGTTGGATAGTGTCAAGTATGCTAGTCATTTGCAAATAGTTACCTTTCTTTATGCCCCCCGCCCGCCGAGTAGAGCCCCTTCGCTATGCAATGCGAAAGGGATTGCGAAGCGGACGATTATCACAACCCCGCCAATGCGCGATCGAAAACGAACAGTATTAAAACCCGCCCCCTTCGCCATGAAATGCGAAGGGGAATACGAAGCGAACGATTTTCACGACCCGACCAATGCGCGATCGAAAACGAACAGTATTAAAACCCGCCCTCGGCGGGCCGGGGTCTGCGAGATTATCGCGCGAACGGGTCTAAGTTATGCGCGAAATGTTGCCGAGAGAGAGATCGTCTTCATCGCGAAAGAATTATCGCGTCCCGATCTTTGACGCGACGGCGGGCAAGCGTTAGCCATGAAACGCCCCGCCCCCTTCGCCATGCAATGCGAAGGGGATTACGAAGCGAACGATTTTCATAACCCAACCAATTCGGGTTCGAAAACGAACAGTATTAAAACCCGCCCTCGGCGGGCGTCGGAAACGGCCCGTATTAAAACCCGCCCTCGGCGGGCCTCGGCGCCCGCTTTTTTCGCGTTTTATTCAACGCTTTTTTCAACGCGCCAGACGGTCAAAAACGCGATGGTCGCGAAATCGAGATCGAGTTGTATATATCCAAGATAAACAAACGTTTAGATAGATATATAAATATATATATATTTCTTTTTTTTTCTTGTTTTTACACTTCTTTCACTTATTTCACCGCGTATTTTCTCTCGCACGTTCCTACGCGTATATAGCGCTATGTGAAAAAAGCGAAGGAAGGGACAATTCGTCTCTATCCCCTTACGGAACAATAACATAAACGCGTTGAAAAAAGCCGTGAAACAAACCCGTTCCGCCGAGGACGCAGGTTAATACGGTTCGCTCTCGACGCCGGATTGGTCGGGTAATGAAAACGGTTTCCCTTCGTAATCCCCTTAGCGTTGCACGGCGAAGGGAGAGACAAGCGTTAGCGGTGAAGCGCCCCGCTGAAAATAATAATCGCGCATATTCCTTCGACGCTAGACGATAATTCAACGTTTTTCGGCGCGAGTCGCGAGTTTAGCCGCGCCGCAAGTTTTACGTCTCGCCCCCGAGACCGGATTGATCGGGTCGTGAAAACGGTTCTCTTCGCGTTTCACGGCGTTGTGCAACCACGCCGCAAGTCTTGCCATGAAAATGCAAGACGGATTCGCAGCGAACCGTTTTCACGACCCGGACGGCGATGGCGTCGCAGACGAAACGGGGGGGCAAAACATTACACGCGAAAAGAAAAAGGAAGGACAGATGAACGTATACGACGATTACGCGACGCGTGAGGAATTGCTCGCGGCGTTGGAAGGAGCGATCACGCGTCGGGACGGCGCGGACGGGGGAAGCGTTTGGCGTTTTGACGGGTCGACGCGCGACGCGATGACGCGTCGGCTCGAGTCGGCGAGTCAGAGCGCGGCGGAGGAGCGTCGGCGGCGGGAAGACGCGGAGACGAAGCTTCGCGCGGCGGAGAGGTCGCGCGACGAGGCGGCGTCGGAGCTTGCGCGACTTCGCGAGGAACGCGGCGCGGTCGCGGGGTCAAGCGCGGAGGAATCGCGGCGTCGGTTCGCGGAGCAGATCGCCGCGCTCGAAGCGCAGCTCGCGCCCCTTAAGGAGGAGAACGCGCGCTATAAGGAGCGGGAGACGCGCGCGGCGATCGAAGCGCAACTCGTCGACGCGGCGCGGAAGATGGACTGCTGCGAAAGCGCGCTACGCGACGTGCGGCGCCTCGCCGACTCGATGCGCCTCGACGACGCGGGAAGGGCCGTCGACCGCGATTCGCGAGGCGTCGACGAAGTCCTCCGCGAGGAAATCGCCCTCTCCCCACACTGGCTCAAGAGGTCGCGCGGAGGGAACGCGTCCCCCGGCGTGGACGCCCCTTCGCAAGGTTCGCGGGAGCGTTTCCTCGACGCGTTGAAGCGCGGCGACTTCGCAGACGCGCTCCGCTTCGCGCCGAAGACTCCCGTCGCGCGCGCGCTCTAAGCCGTTTCTCGACAACGCTTTAACAGAAAGGAAAGCATATGAATATTTCAACGCTCGATTTGCTCAACGTTCGGATTGACCTTTCGGACGTTCTCTCCTGGCGCGCGGCGCAATCCCCGCGGTTGATTCAGCTCTTCCCGATCCGCGGTTCGGAGCGCGGCGGGGGGGTTCTCTGCGCGACGTCGACGGAACACTGCTGGCTCGAGGGACTCGACGCGCCGAAGACGAAGCGGTACTCGTCGAGTTCGGAGACGGAAGGGGGCGCGACCTTTACGGTCGAGGACGCGTCGGGATGGCGCGTCGGGGATCTCTTTCACATTCAGGGGGATCACGCGGCGTGGCGCGTCTCGAACGTCGACGCGGGGTCTCTCGCCGCGGAACGCGTCGCGGCGGCGTCGACGGGATTCGTCGCGCCCGACGCGGGGGTTCTCGTCTTCGATTCGCGTCCGATCCCGGAAGGCTCCGCGTCGGGGGAAGACTTCTTCATGCAGTCTCGCGCGGAGTCGAACTTCACGCAAATCTTCCGCGGCGACGTCTCCCTGACGGGGACGGCGCAAGCGGTGAGTCAGGCGGGGATGGAGAATACGCTCGCGACGCAGCTCGAATACGCGACGGACGCGCTGATCCGACGCGTCAACGCTTCGCTCGTCTTCGGCGTGAAGTCGCGGCGCACAGGCTCCTCCCCCGGCGCGATGGGGGGGCTCTACTACTTCGGCTCTCAAGAAGGGGGCGTGGGGCGCGCGCTCTCCGGATCCCCCGCGCTCTCCCCCGCGCTGATCAATCGCGCGGCGCAGGACGTCCTCGACGCGGGGTGCGTCCCCGACGCGATCGTCTGCGGGACGGGGCAGGCGCAGGTGATCTCGACGTTCATGGAATCGCAGGTGCGCGTCGGGGAGCGTTCGACCCTCGCGGGACGCTTCGTCGACACGTTCGTGACGTCGGCGGGGGGCGCGTCGCTGCGCGTCGTCGTCGAACCGTCGATCCCCGACACGGACGTCTGGGTCTGCGACACGCGCGGTTTCGCCCTCGTCCCCCTCGCCGGACGCGCGCTCCACACCGAGCCCGCGTCGACCCCCGGCGTCGACGGAGCCCGCGCCGTCCTCATCGGCGAATACACCGCGGAGTTCAAAAACGCCAAACAAGCGCTCTGCCGCCTCTCGGGGCTCAAGGCGTCGACGGAGGTTCTCGGATGACGCGCAACCGCACCGATTCGACCAAGCGCCGCGTGGAGCGTTTCTTCGCGCGGCGCGTCCTCTATGAGGAAGACGGGATCCTGAAGATCTTCGAGCTTCCGAAAGAGGTTCCCTTCGCGGAAGCGATCCGTCGCTTCGAGGCGGAGAAAGAGCTCCGCGCGGATCCCGAGCTGGGAGTATGGCGACGCGTCGCGCGGCGGCTCGGCGAGTCCCCGTCCGCTACTCCCCCCGCGTCGTCCGACGCGTCGCACGCGCCTCGAGCGAAGACGAAACGACGCCGCAAGAAAGGAGCCCCCGGCCATGACGCGTGAAATAAACGCCCCCGTGACCCTCTCCGACGCGGAGGCGTACTTCGCGACGCGTCTTCGCGCCGACGAATGGCGCGCGGCGACCGTCGACGAACGGAGCCAGGCGCTAACCCTCGCCGTCGCGCTCGTCGAGGCCGCGTGCCGCTTCGAACCCGACGCAATCGTCTACGACGCGCAAGGCGACCCGAAGTGGCGCCCGCGAATTATCGCCGCGTTCTGCGAAGAGGCGCTCTGGCTCTTGCAACGGACGGAACCGCAGGCGGCGACGCTCCGCGCCCTCGGCGTCTCGCGCGCCGTCGTCGGCGGTATCGAAGCGAGCTTCTCGCGCGAGGACGCCGAAGGGCTCGTCTGTCCGATGGCGCGTCAACTCGTCGGACGTCTCGGCTCGTTCGAGCCAGATTCCGCGAAAGGGGGCGCGTTCAGCTCTACTCCGCTGGCGATTTAAAAAGACGTCATAACGCGTATACGCAAGGAGGATTATGACAAACACAATAGAAGACGCGGCCTGTCCGCGCTATTTCCACGTCGTGGTCAAATGCGGATCGGAAGAGGAGCAGCGCAAGTTGTACGAACGCCTCGTCGCAGAGGGTTACGCGGCGCGAGTTTGCGTCCTATAAAGAGGCGCGACGGTTAAGGAGAAAGGAGACGACGGATGGGAGAGATGAACGTAGTTCTTCGCGCGACGCCTTCGGGTAGCTACCGCGCGGCGCGCCTCATGGGGGCGCTCGACGCGGAGCGGATTGAGACGCTCGAAACGCGGATTCGGTGCGACGCGCCCCCCGACGCGACGGAGAAATGGCGTCTCGGGCTGATCCTCGGGCCCTCGGGGTCGGGTAAGACGACGATCGCGCGGCGCGCGTACGGTCGGGAGTTCGAAACGCGGCGCGGAGAATGGCGGGTGGACGTCGCGACGATCGACGCGTTCGATTCGGTCGAGTACGAGACGCTCGAGCGCGTCCTCTCCGCGGTCGGATTCGGTTCCCCGACGCGTCAGCTCCTTCCGTACGCCGCGCTCTCCGGGGGGGAGCGTTTCCGCGTGGACTTGGCGCGCGCGCTTCTGGAGGCGCAGGCGCGAGGGGGGATCGCGGTGGTCGACGAGTTCGCGGGGCTTCTCGACGCGGGGACGCGACGGTGCGCGGCGATCGCGACGCGCCGCGCGCTCGATCTGGGCGTCTTCGGCGCGGCGCGTCTCGTCGCGGTCTCGGGGCGCGACGAGCTCGCGACGGAGCTCGAGCCCGACTGGGTTCTCGACATGCGCGACGGTCGCGTGCGACGAGGTCGGCTTCGGCGACCCCCGATCGAGTTTGGCGTCGTCCGCGCCCCGCGCGACCTCTGGGCCGATTTTAAAGCGCTTCACTATCTGAGCGGGAGCCTCAACCCGACGGCGCAATGCTTCGCGGCGCGTCTCCTCGAGACGGGAGAAGACGTCGGCTTCGCGGCGCTCCTTCCGTGCGAAGGTCGACGGGGTCGACGTCGCGCGCACCGCCTGGCGATCCGCGCCGATCGCCAGGGGCAGGGGCTCGGGGGAGCGTTCCTCGACGCGCTCGGGGAGCTGTGCCGCGACGAGTTCGCGACGATCCTCGAGATCGTCACGGGGCTCCCCTTCTTCGCGCGGCGACTGCGCGAGAGCGCGAAGTGGCGCGAGAGGCGCGTCTACCCGTACGGTCGAACGCAGCGCCACAAGGGACGCGCCGCGCCGGGCTCCTTCGGTCGCGCGATCGCGTCCTTCGAGTTTATCGGGGCTCCGTCCCTTTCTCCGAACGAAGAAAACTTTGAACGAAACGATTTGTAGAGCTAACGAAAAGAAAGGAAAAGTCATGAAGAATAAGATAATAGGTTGCAAAGGGAGTCGACGCCAGTTCCTTGGCGCCGCGGCGTTGGGAATGATCGCCTTCTTGGCGACGGGGCTCGCGTTCGGCAAGGAGAGCGGGCCGACGTTGACGGTCTACACGTTCCGCGCTTCGGGGATCTGCCCGGCGTGCGACTCGGCGCGTCCGATCGTCGCGCGGTTGGCGAAGGAGTATCCGATCGACTTCGTCTACCGCGACGATCCAGGCGCGCGCGTCCTCTGCGCGGCGTCGCGCGTCGACCGCTTCCCGACCTTCATTTTGCGCGCGCCGCGTCCCGACGCTGAGCCGCGCGAGATCATGCGCTGGAGCGGAACGCAAGACCTCGAACGCCGCGTCCGCAGCGCCTTCCGCTACGCGGCGCTCCCTCCGCGACGCTGAGCCGCAATCTGCCGCGACGCGAAGACGACGTTTCTTCCATCTTGGGGGACGCCGTCTTTTTTTATTTTCCAAATTTCCAAATTTTCAAATCTCTTCGAAAATCCTTCGGAAGGGGCGTTTCATCCTTTAAAAATCGGGTCTTTTTGTCTATAACTGAGGCGCGCGGCTTGCTTTGCTCTTCCTACTCCCCGCGGCGCCGCAGTTCGCAACGCTCTCTCGCGCGATCAAACGCTTCGACCTGCCATTCCGAGATCGCGTAGGGGGAGTCGACCCGTTTCAACAACTGCGCGGGGAGCACGACCGTCGTCGCCAATATCGCGACAAAGACCGCCGCGTCTACCCCCCGTCCGCCCCGACGCCTCGCCCGTTACCCCGACCTGACACGCGATCCCGGTCGGCAAAAAGAGCGCCAACGACGCCAACAACAGCCTCCGCGTCATTTTCCGCGCGCGCTCGATCAGGTCATGACGCAGATCCGAAACGGAAAAGACGGGGGACGCTCTATTCGCGTAACATTTGTCTAGCTTCCTGGCGTAGAGCTTGTAAACCAACTCCTCGTTGTTCGCGATATCGATATCCGCTTCATGGTTCCTATCGTATAATCTTCCATGACAACGGCATACGCATGGATTTATAGGAACCGCGCATAAAGAATCGCTTTCCTTAAAACTCATATTCCAGCGGCGTTAGGTATAAAGGCGGATACGTCTTGCATTCGTTGTTGACCGCCGTCGCGAAATCCTTTTTCATTTTGTCGATACAATCGGAATTAACGCCAAGAATCTCGCCGTCGTCTTTCACCCCCAAAAAGATATGACCGCCGTCTCGATTGGAAAAGGAACAGACCGTTTCATAAACGTCTTTCGTAATCGCGGCGGTCGATTTTTAAAACTCGACGCGCAGATTCTCGCCGCTTTTAATTAATTCCTGCGGTTCAGAGGGTAATTTCATATCGCAGAATCCTTCCTAAAATAGCTTCTCCCTATTGGTTATACCGCAAAGCGACCGCAGAACCGTTTTCCTCAAGAAAGAAAAACGGGCGAGCCCAATCGCAGGGCCCGCCCTTCCGTCGTTGATCGGCGACGGTCGTCAATTCTCCGCGACGAAGGGCTTCACCCCCTTCACCGCGTCTTTGGGCGTAATGCGAGCGTCCCCCGCGTCGACGTCGAGCAACGCGTAACGGTCGTTCCCCATCCCAAGCTCTTTCATATACGAAAGTTGACGCAGACCGTGACGCGTCTCCATTCGTTCGACCAAATCGCGACGATCCTTCTCCTCCAGCGCGTAGACCAAATCCACCGACGCTTGATCCGCCGCCAAGATATCAAGGGACGCCACGATCCCGATATTCGGCGTCGTCACCGGAGCCGCCGCGCAACCTTCGCAGTCGCACGATACCGACATGTTCCGAAGCACGTTGATATACGAAACCTTCTCCCCGAAATGATCTACAACCGATTTCGTCGACTCCGTCATCCGTTCCATGAACTCTTCTTCGCCAATGCTCCACATATTATCCGACCCCGGAACCGTGTGGATCATCTTCTTTCCAACCCGACCGTCCGCGCAACCGATCCCGATATTCTTATTCGAGCCCCCAAAGCCACCCATCATGTGACCTTTGAAGTGCGTCAACGTCAGCATCGCGTCGTAATTCAGAAGGTTCTTACCCACCGACATTTCAGTAAACCACTTGCCCCCCTTCACGGGCAACGTCGCCGTTCCGTCCGCGTCCATAATATCTACCGGGCAGAAATTCCAACCGTTTACCTTCAGCGTCTCGCGATGCTTCTGCGTCGTGTAACGATCCCTCGCGTAATACGTGTTCGTCTCGATAATCGACGCCTCCGGCAACTCCGCCCTCACCAGCGAATCAACCCAGCTTCTCGGAATGATATTGGGCCCGTTCTGCTCCCCCGTATGGAGCTTGATCCCCACCTTCCCGACCAGCTTCGCGCTCACGCGCTGGTAAATCTTCTTCAACCCTTCCGCCGACAAATCGCGCGTGAAATACACGATCGACTCGTTCCCCGCGCGCTCCTCGTACGGAACGTAACGGTCTCCGCCGATTCCCGGAACCATTTTCTTATCGTTCATCGTTAAAGTCTCCTTTTTACAACTTTTCCGCCATTATACCCCGTCCCCCGCGCCGCGCAACGCAAACCAGTCCTTGCGCGGCGTTTGCGTCGTAAAAATTTTCCCAAAATCCGAAAATCGCCCCTTGTCCCTCGAAATCCCCAACAGAAATCCCAACTTCATGCGATAATAAAGACTCCGCCGCGAATCAGCCGCGACGTTCTACGCGCATTTCCGATAAAATTAAAGGAGGGTCTCTCAAAATACTTTCCGCTTTTTTTCGCGCCTCTTCCTTCATTTTCTCCTCTTCCTTCAGTCGCTCGCGCAACGCTTTGATGATATCGTCAAGCTCCTCGATCAGATCGCGCTTCTCGTTCGTCTTGGATTTATCCCGATAGAACGACTTCACCGTGATCGTTCGCGGCTTCATGCGGATCACAAGCTCGTCGGAACCCATCGTGAAGAGATAGAAGGAGAGCTCCCCGCTCATCGAATAGTCGACCCACGAGATCACTCGATCCCCCGCGCAAGGATCGGGCCCCGTATAGTCGAGAGCGACAAAATTGCGAAACTCGAAGAAGTAGTAGTCCGGGGTTCCCGCGGTTCGCTTCAGGCTAATATCCCACGGGAAGTTCCCGATCGTCATGTCAACCTCGACCTTCGTCGGGAATTCCTCGTACCGACAGTAGAGAATCGGCGCGTGGCGCATCTTCGACCCGTAGTCTTCGTAAAACGCCTTCGCGTCTATAAGCTTCGCCGCGCTTTCCTTCGCTTCCATTCCTCTCTCCCCCTTCATGAAACGCAACCACTGACAAAACACGCCTTTAGGATACGCGAAAAGACGCGCGTCCGCAACCCCTACCGTCGATTTTCCCGCCGAAACCGCGGCCCTTCCCTCCCCGACTGCCCCGCGGGTAGAAACGCGTTCTTCTCCAACACGCGTCGCGACGCGGCGTTCTCCGGCGCGGTCTGCGCATCCGCGCGGTCTCGATCTCTTCCGTCGTTGGCGTTCTACTCCTTCTCAAGCGTTTTCTAAACAAAAAAACGGAGCGAGTCCCTCGACTCGCCCCGTCGTGCGTCGTTAAGCGTTCGTCGCGCCTCCGCGCCGCGTCAGAGCGTCGCGAAATTCTCGAGGAGCTTGAGACCGACGCTCTGGCTCTTCTCCGGGTGGAACTGCGTCGCGAAGACGTTCCCCTTGGCGATCGACGAACAGAAGTCGACGTCGTCGTAATTCGTCGTCGTGGCGACGATCTCCGGCTGCGCGCAGTCGACGTAGTAGGAATGGACGAAGTAGACGTAGTCGGTCGGCTTGATCCCGCGAAAGATCGGCGCGTCCGGTTGCTTGAAGGTCAGATCGTTCCATCCCATGTGGGGAACGACGTATTTCGGGGACTCGGGGAACCGCTTGACGGAGCCCTTGAAGACGCCTAAGCATTCCGTTCCGCCATTCTCTTCGCTGAATTCGAAGAGCGCTTGGAACCCGAGGCAAATCCCCAAGAAAGGCTTGTTTGCGGCGATCGAGTCGCATATCGCGCCGATCATGTCGGCGCGCTTGAGCTCTGCGACCGCGTCGGCAATCGCTCCGACGCCGGGTAGCACGATCTTCTCGGCGCTCTCGACCGCCGCGCGATCGGACGTGATTTGCGCTTCATGCCCGATTCGTTCAAACGCCTTCTGCACGCTGCGCAGATTCCCCATACCATAATCAATAATCGCGATCATCAAAGTCTCCCTTTAAAGTCGTACGCGGTCTCATCCTCATTCCAAAGGCTTGAAGACGAATCCGGAAATCAACTTAGGATAGAAATAGGTGCTCTTCGCGGGCATTCTTTCGCGAACCATCGAGAGATCCTGAATCTGCTGAACGGTCGCGGGCATGACGAGCGCCGCCAACGGATAGGTCTCGGGCTCGCTCTTGAGCGTCTCGACGACCTCTTCGACTTCATGGACGTACTTGGGCTTTTCGTGTCCCTTGAGCCCCAAGAGCGTGTCGATCACGAGGGTGTGAAGGATCGCGACGCCGAGCGCCTGCCATTCGGGCTGACGCTCTTTGGCGACTTCCGCCATCTTCTCGCGTCCCTGTTCGGTGAGCTGGAGAAGATTCCACTTCCCGTCCTTCGCGGTGTAGATCGCCATCGCTCCCTGATCTTCGAGCATCTCGATCTCCGCCCACGCGCGATGCGCGACGCGATACCCTTCGCCGACGGTCGAAACGCGGAAATATTCGCCGACCTTATCGATCAGCTCTTCCTGCGAGAAGGCGGGAACGTTCTTGAAGAGACGGTGCGTCGGCATGACGATGAGGCCGGGGTCTTCCATCGCGACGCAGACCATGAGGACGTAGTTCGCCGGATGGTCGAGGGTCAACTCGCCCTGCTCGCGAATCTGTTTGCGGTAGTTGCACGCGGTTTCGTAGCGGTGGTGCCCGTCGGCGATGAAGATCGGCTTGGGTCCCATGAGGGCGACGACCTTCGAGACGACTTCTGGATCGTCGACGATCCACATGCGGTTGATTACGCCGTCTTTGTCGGTCGCTTCGAGGGGCGCTTCGCCGCGAACCGCGTCTTCAAGGATATTCTGGACTTCGTTCTCCGCGTCGGGATAGAGGCCGAAAATCTGGCTGAAGTTCGTCTTGCACGCCGTGGTAAGCATGAGACGGTCGAGCTTCGGGCCGCTCATCGTGATTTCGTGCGGGAAGACCATCCCTTCGCCGAAAGGCGTCGCTTCGCAACCGCACATGAAGCCCTTGCGGCAGTATTCTTTGCCGCCGACCGTGAAGATCTGGTGATAGACGTACAAGGAAGGCTGATCGTCCTTCTGAAGAACGCCTTCCGCCTTCCAATCTTTAAGGGTGCGCGACGCGCGCGTGTAGCGGTTGTTCGCTTCGTCGTCGTCGGGATTCATCTTGTTCAAGATGAGGCGAACGACGTTGTTCGGGTGCTTGGCGTACAGTTCGTCCTGATATTCAGGGCTGATGACGTCGTAAGGGGGCGCGACGACGTCGCTGAGATCCCCAACCTGCGCTAAGTTGTAACGCAAGCCTTGGAAAGGCTGTATATTCGGCACGATAACTCTCCTAAAATCGGGTAAAACGAAATCCTTATTTCGCTGTGTGTCTTCGCAAATAAACGCGGCGTCGCGGCGACGCCTCCGCGATTAGTATCGATAAAACTCCGGCTTGAACGGGCCTTTGACGGGAACGCCGAGATAGTCCGCCTGCTTCTGCGTGAGGGTCGACAACTTCACGCCAAGCTGCTC
>CAVGEG010000067.1:0-15978 GCA_963628165.1 Paratractidigestivibacter sp.
ACGAGCGGATTTCACCGTCCTCCTCGCCGTTATCAAAATCATCATCGGCAAAAATCTCGTCCAGTTCCTCGTCGGTCAGTTCGATGATCTCATTGTCTTTTTCTTTCGGATTCACTTCGTCAAGCCTCCTTCGCTTCGATTCGTTTCATGCAAAATTTCAGTCGGAATAGCAAAACAGACAACGCCGATTTCCATTCGGAAAATGGCGCTTGCTATCATGGAAAGCGGAGAACAGCAAGTGCTGCAAGTGTAACTGCACTTGGGAAAACCGGCGCGGGGCGGTCGGGATTTGATTTGCTTGCAAAATAGCAAGCAATGCACGGCGGTACCCACTTCTCATTACCTGCCAACTGTGAAACGCGCTTGGCAAGCAATGCTCGTATTTATACCCCCGTGCAAACTTGCTGGGAAATTGCCCCAATCCCCTGAATGATTTCGGAGAAATCGGCTACGCTCCTGCGGAGCTGAACATCACTCAATCTTGAAAAGTGAGTCAAGGATTTTTCGGTTCACGGAGTTCAGACGAGTCCGGTTTTGCCTCATATCCGTCGATTGCCACTTGGCGAAGGTAAGCGCTCATATTTTCTATACCATGTTGCGCCATATTCGCCTTTATCAAGCCGAGTTCGTTTTCATCTACGAAAAATTTGACCTGTATCGGCCGCTTACGATTCCTGTTATCTGACATTGTGCGATCTCCGTTCTTTTACAGTTCAATCTGCTCGGGAAATGCTTCTTTTCGCATGATACCCCACATCTTGTCGATATAAGATAGCGTGTAAAAATTCTCATAGTAATGATAGTAGAAAGCGCCTTTTAGCGTCATTTCATAAGTGCCGTTGTGTTCCTTGATGAAGCCTAATTGTTTGGCAACCCAAAGCTCGAATCCATACATTTTTTTCAGCGGTACACCAAAGAATTTCCAAAAATCTTTGGCAGTTACTCTTGTGCTGTATGCCGTCCAAAATAGCCAATAAACCATCCGTTGCCGTTTGGTAAAGCGAATTGTCAGTGATGTGGCGAGGTTCCCGGAACGAATTCTTTCACAGTAGGACTCTACGTCAAAAGTATTGATTTTGAATTGTTCTTTGAATAGACTCGTAGCAGAACAACCGAATCCGAGGAAATTATCTCTGGTCATGGATGAGTAGTTTGCATCTGTTTCGCTTGAGAACGTCCAGATAGAATTTCGAGAGAATCCTTTTCCTAAACAGTATTGAGTAATGGCGTCCAGTAGCTTTCGTTTGTCTTTTTTAGGCATTGCTACAACGGAACTTTCTGTAAAAGTGAAATCAATGAACGGGTATATAGCAACGTGATTTGCCCCCAATGAAAAAGCGGTGTCAATATCCGACTTCAAATCATCGTAGGTTTGTCCAGGCAACGCAAAAATAAAGTCCATGGAAACAGTTTCAAAAGAAACGGCAGACAACGCAGACGTCATTTCTGCGACGTCAATTTTCTTTCTGCCAAGAATCTTCTGATACTTATCGCAGAATGATTGAATGCCGATGCTGATTTTTGTTACACCCGCATCCTTCAGCATTTGCAACACTTCCACATTCACATTATCGGGATGAAGTTCCAATCCAATCCCCTCAGTGATAATAAAGCGCTCATTCAACGCATCAACAATTTCTTTTATGCGATTGGCGACGAGTGCAGGTGTCCCTCCACCGAAGTATAGGCTGGTTACTTTTTTTTGCTCCGCATGTTGGCTACCTACAATGTGTATTTCTTGAATCAAAGAATCTATGTACCTATCGCACATTTCAGCAGAATACCGCACTTTGCAATAAGGGCAAAAGTTGCAGATACTTTTGCAAAAGGGGATGTGAACATACAGCCCAAGGTTTTCACATTCTGCATAAGGCAATATCTGGTCATATTCATTTTTGAACGTAAATGGCTTCGCTGTTCGTGTAAACCACATTCTCGTTAAAGTTGTAATGAAACTCATATTACACCTAAATATACTTCAAGTATGTATGAAGCATCTCAAAGATTATTTTGGGCTTGCCTCTGAACAGAAGCGTATATTCAGCAACAAAGAAGTATCCGCACTGATCGCAAAGACCGGGAACATCTATACAGCGCCCACAAGTAGACAACTTTCCGTTTTCCATCACTACGCACTGGTGACAAGGTGTAGGAAAACGATTTTCAATAAGATATGGAAACGCACTTTTTAGGTTGAATACGGGCGCGCCTTCTTTCATCATTTGAGTTATCGTATCACAGCACTTGGCTTTTTCCTCTTTAGTCAGAGCCAATTCTTTTGTATCAGGATATGGCGTATGGAAATTGAAAGATACCGCACGAACATTTTTGGTGTTACGAGCCGTTAGACAAACATCTCGTACATGGTCTTTGTTGATTTGATTGATCGCCATATAGAAACAGATATTGTCTGCAGTAGCATTGACGACGTTCTTCATGACAGTGTCGTAGACGTCGCCACGAACTTCATTATGGCGTTGCTTATCTCCGTCCAAGCTCAAAAGAATCAAATCTGCTTCTGGGAGGTCAATGGGGAACGTTCCATTCGTAACTACGTTGACGATGAGAAAACCCATGTTCTTTGCTTCTATAACCAAATCTCTGAGAGTGCGTTCGCCATCTTTCCAAAGAAATGTTTCACCACCGCAGAAGAACAAAATGCGAACTCCCATGTCATATAGTTGCTTCATTTCTTGCCAAATTTGTTCATATGGATGGATTATTGCTGTGATATTATTGACGGAACAGTGCTTGCAATGCAGATTGCATTTGTCTGTTACGATTACAGTTCCAAGGATTGGCGATTTCTTCCTAAGCAGAATTGTCTTTACGCCAAAAGCAGCGAAGTGAAAAAAGGTTGATAATTTCATTTTTCCTCCATAGCTCTAATTGGATTGCCTTGAAGAGTGTGTACACACTGTATTGTACTCATTCTATTCTGCTTTTTCAAGATAGTACGACATATTTCATAGAAATTAGTACGATCGGTTTATTTGCTCCGTTTTGGTCGCTTTTCCTGCATGTAAAAGAGTGGTGTTTATTCAAGTAAAAAATGATACTGTGATGTATAATGGCTTCATTATTAAGCGCTTCTCATATCCGTATAACGAATACGTAATGAATGCGTTGAAGGGTGACCCTTTTCGTGTTTCAAACTTAATCTATGCGTAGATGAAGATAGACATGTTCGCTTTTGAACAACGCCCCACAGAGGGGAAATAAGCGATTTTCAACCCTTAGAAGTACAAAACAGGCGGCGCCCAACCGAAGCTGAGCGCCGCCTGCTTTGCTGTCCAATCCTGTCTGGCAGTCGCCGATTTTGTAGTTTTTTCAAATTACTGTCTTATCGGCGCTCGCCTATCGTCCCTCTTTTTTGGAGTTTTGGACGCCTTTATTCGGCGGTGGCGCGACCGGTCGCGACGTCGAATTCGTCGATCGCGGGGATTAGCATCGCGAGGGACGCGAAGAAGTAGGCCGCGACGATGGAGACGAAGACGAGGAGCGGTTTACCGAGCATGAAGCTTGTGGCCGCGTAGAATGTCGCGGGGGGTAGCGCGAAGGATGCGAGGGCGATCGCTTTCGAGGGGTTGCGCGCGCCGAGGGCGACGTAGAGGCCGATCCCGCCGCCTAGCATGAAGGCAAGGAAGGGCTGCAACTGCGCCTCAAAGGATCCGCTAAAGGCGAGCATCGTCCAGATGCAGACCGAGACGCCGATGAAGAGGAAGAAGACAACGCCAAGACTCGTCGCCGCCGCGCTACGCGTGTTCTCGTACTGCAGACCGATGTGGACGCCGATCATCGCGACGAAGAAGTAGAGGACGACGATCCCGACGAAGAGGTAGAACGCAGTCGAAGGTTCCATCGCGTCTTTCCATCCAAGGTAGACGCAGAGCGCCAGAGGGAAGAAGATCGCCTCTTTCATATTGTAAAACGCGCCGAGAAGCTTGCCGAAGACGAATTCCTTCGGGGACAAGTCGCTTGCTAAAAGGAGGACGAACGCGCCGAGATCCCTTTCCGACGTCATCGACGCGATCGCTTGCGCGTTGAGGAGGAACATCGAGAGGAGGATGAGGGGGAGCGTCGGAAGTGCGAGCTGCGCGAAAGTCGGCGTCGCGACCGTCGCGAAGGTCGTATGCAACGAGAAAACGGAGAGAAGGAAGAGGAGGAAGTAAACTATCCCGATGACGAAGGTCTTGCGACCGTAAGCGCGGGTGCGAATCTCGCGCCATAAGATCGGGTTGTTCCACACGGGGCGCGCTTTTCCGATCGAGGAGACGGAAGGATCGATCGCGTATTTTCCTTCGGGCGCCTGGCCCGTTTCGATCGACTCTTGAGTGGCGAGTCCCGATTTTTTCGCGAGGACTTCACGCGCCGCGACGGAGACGCCGGTCGCGCCTTCGCGCGCTTGCACGTCTTCGAGGGTTTCTTCCACCGCGAAGAGGTTGTCGGCGAGCTCGGCGTAAGGATTGTCGTCGCGGGCGCCGTTGGAGCGCGCGCGTCTTTCCGCCGCTTCGCGATCGAGTCGCGCTTGAATCGCCTCTTGGCGCCACGTGTCTTGTTCCATCGACACGTTTTTAAGGGTTTCGCGCGACGGGTTCCACACGCGACACATCAGAATCGCGAACCCGTTGATAAGGAACGTGAGGAGCGCGCTGACGCAAAGGAACGGCGCGACGGGCAGGAGACTCAATTTAAGCTGTTCGACGACGCCTTTGGAAGATCCGAAGTCGTCGGGACTTGCGGCGACAAGGATCGCGCGCCATGGACTCGCGGCGTCCGCGAGCGCGGCGGTCGAGAATCCAAACCAGCTTTCGCCAAGCGTGCCGTAACCGATCGCTTCCCACGCGCCAAGCCAGATCGTCAGCGAGAGAATCGTGGCGGTAAGCGCCTGGAACGTTTTATCGCGCCAAAGCGCCATGCACGAGCCAAGGGAGCCTCCCGCGAGAGTTGCGAAGAGGGTGACGAGGACGACGCGTCCAATTTGCCCGAAGGAAACGCCCCCTAAGAGCGCCGTCAGAAGAAGAATAGGCACGGAGACAACGATGAAGACGAGAATCTCCAGCAGAGCCGCGCAAAGCTTCCCGAGGACGAGCTCGCTATTCGACAATCGCGTAAGGAGAAGGAGTAGAAGCGTTTTACGATCCTTTTCCTGCCCGACCGCGGCGGCGGCGAAGAGCGCGCCGAAGAAGAGTGCGACGACCAATTGCAAAGGCGCGAGAAGCGTGAAGAGGGACGCGCCGAATCGCGCGAAGTCGCCGACGTCCGTGATCTGTTGAGAACCGCTCGTGACCAACCACGCCGCGGAGATCGTCAACAGTAAGAAGGCGCCGTAAACGCCGCGTCCTAGATATGTTTTGTCGCGTCGCGGCGCGATCGTCGCTTCACGCGCGAAAACTGGACCTATGATCATTTTCTTCCTCGAAAAAAAGCGCGCTATGATAGTCGCCGCGCCACATCGGCGCGACGCTCTTCATTATATCGGACGATACTACCGACCGCAAGAGTCGGAAAAACGCCAATTCCTCTTTCCAACCTCGAAAGAAAAGGCTCCCCGCGGCAACTATTGACTACGTTTAACCCTTTTTTTAATAAATAACTATTGTAAAGTTCATAGAAAAAGGATAAATTAGACAAATCTTAACGAACGGTAAAACGCCAAATTCGAGGCAGTTTTTCCTTCGTGGAAGACGTCCTAGGGATTGGGACGTAGACGTTTGGCATTTCTGTTTGGCTCGTTGCCGGGAGATATTGATATGACTCGTATTTGGAAAGGTTTAGCGGCGTGCGTCGGAACGTTGGTTGTCGCGACGGGCGCGACCAATTCGAACTCGCTATATTCGCAAGAGGCGACTCCGAACGACGCGCCGTCCGTCGCGTCGACGGAAGAAGGCGAAGAGGTTGAATTTGACGAGTCGAAACCTGAGGAAGAAGGAAAAGACGAGGAAAGTCCGAACGTTGGCAATGCTCTCGAGGCCGCGGCGGACGCCGAGCTGGGAGCCGCCGCAAAAAGTTCGTCTCCCGACGATTTGATCAACCTTGCCACCGACATTAAACTTAACGCGAATTCGCTCCTGGATTTGACGAAGGTAATCTCCCTGTGCAATAAGGCGGAAGCGCTCGGGCTCGACGAGGATAGTTTAGAATTTGCGCGTCAGTTGCGCGTTTCCGCGCAGCTGGAACGCGGGCTCTCCATTTCCCAGTTTTTCCTCGATCCCGATCTCGAAATCGCCCAACTCCCGCAAGGTTGGGAAGGATTGCGCGACAACTCGATCAACGATTTAGAAACCGCAGTTCAAGAGAATCCTGAGATGGCCGTCGCTCAGTTGGCTCTGGGGCGTCTCTACATGCTCGCGAACGCCAACGAACAAGCGAAAGTCGCGTTTGATCTCGCGCTCGCTTCAGACGACGAATCTTCCGAAGCGGAAGTCAAAGCGATGGCGCTCATGTATCGCTCCCTCCTCGAGCCGACGAACGCCGAAGCTTTGAAATTCGTCGAGAAGGCGATCGAATTCTGCCCAAAGGGCGAACCGCGCCTCTACTCGCAGTACGCCTCTTATCTTCTCCTGTGCAATCGCGCGGAAGAGGCGTTGACGCAGATCGATAAGGCTATTGAGTTGGGGCCAGAATTTCCAAAATTCAAGAAAATCAAAGCGGGCGTCCTGGCCAATTTGAAGCGCTACGACGAAGCGCTCGCCGCTTTTGACGAGTCGTTGAAGGGGCAAGAGAACAACGTCCTCGCTCAGGTTGAACGCGCGCGTTTCCTCTCCATGATCGATCGACCGGAAGAGTCGATCGAGAGCTTTACGAAGTTGATCGAAAAGTACAACGGACCCTTGCTCTTCTTTTTCCGCGGCGCGACTTACGCCAACATGGGAAAATACGAGGAAGCGCTCGACGACGCCGAACAGGCTTTGCGCCGCGACTCCGAGTTGATTATGGCGATTCAGCTTAAGGCGGAAGTCTACTTCAAAATGAAGAACTACGACGAAGCGATTCGTATGTACGAACAGGTGCGCGCGAAGTCAAAGGAGGAGCCTGAGCAGATCGCCGCAACGGGACAAATCGCCTTTGTCCTCTCCCAGAAGGGGGAATATCAGCGCATGGTGGAAGTCTTGAAGACGAATCTCGAAAAGTACCCAAAGAACGAAGTTCTGCTCCGTACCTTCGCCGACGCCGAGACCGCTTTCGGACATTGGCAGGAGTCCGCCAAATACTACGAGGAGCTGATCTCCGTCGTCGGCGATAAAGACCCCGTGGCGCTGAACAACTACGCGTGGCTCTTATGCACGTGCCCGGACGATTCGATCCGCGACGCGAAACGCGCGATGGAATACGCGTTGAAGTCCGCGGAAAATACGAATTACGCGGAAGCCTTTATCCTCAGCACGTTGGCGGCGGCCTACGCGGAGAACGGCGATTTTGAGAACGCCCGAAAGTGGTCGCAGAAGTCGATAGAACTCAGCGGGGACGAAAAGGATGACAACGCCGATCATTATCGCGAGGAAATGGCGTCTTATCAGGAGAACAAGCCGTGGCGCAAAACTTCCGAAATCATCGCCGAAGTTCAGAACGCGCCCGCAGACGCTCAGTGATCTGAACGCCAGTCTTGAGAGAAATCGCGCGATCTCTTCGTGAAATCGCGTTGGACGACGGGTCGCGTCATTGAAAGGCGCGATCCTTTTGTCATATTAGGGACGCGAAGGCGTCGGTTATTTATACCCCCCCAGAATTTAGGAGCGTATTATGAGCTTATCTTTCATCACGCGTCGACGATTTTTGAGCGCGGCGGCGACTCTTATGGCGTGCGCGTTCGCGCTAAATCCCCTTGCTAAAGACGCTTGCGCGCAAGATCCGGAATATCAGGAAATCAAAGACGTCGTTTACAAGACGGTCGGCGATCGCCAGATTACCTTGAATCTCTATTTGCCGATTGAAGAGGGAACGATCGCCAAAGGGCGACCCCTTTTGATTTTCCTCAACACGGGGTGTTGGCGTTCTCCTGGGCCTGGCGACGGGTGGTTGTGGAATCTTTACGGAGCGCGATCGAGGGGGGTTGCGATCGCGAGCGTTTCGCATCGTTCGATCGACGAACCTGGCGGAACGTTCCCCGCGCCGATGGAAGACGTTCGCGCGGCGGTGCGTTTCCTGCGTAAACATGCGCCTGAGTACGGTTACGATCCCGAGCGTTTCGCGGTGTTGGGCGCGTCGAGCGGGGGACATCTCTCTTTGACGCTAGGCGTTTCGGACGAAAAGACGCCCTATAACGTCGGCGAGAATCTCGACGTTTCGGGTCAAGTGCAGCGCGTGATCGATTTCTACGGTCCGAGCGACTTCTCCGATTGTTTCACTCGTTATCCAGTGGAAACGATCGACTGCATCTACGAGGCCTTTGGCGCCGCGCGCGAAGAAGGGGACGCGTCGAATCCCGGTCATGCGGCGCTTATTGAGAAGGCGAAGGTTGCGTCGCCTCTTTATTACGTCGACTCGAATTTTGCACCGACCCTTATCATTCACGGAACGCAAGATCAGGTCGTCCCGCTGAGTCAGAGCGCGATCATTTTCGAGCGTCTGCAGTGGGCGCATGTGCGATCCCAATTCATCGTGACCGACGGCGGCGTTCATTCGATCGATTCCGTTGGCGCTAATTTGCATCTTGCGCGTGAAATTTTCGAATTTTTGGGATGGTAAGTCGCGGCGGCGTCACGATTTAGCGAAAATTCTTGAAATGACGATTCGATTAGGATAGAATTAGGCGAAAGGTTGTGTAGGCGTCGAGACGCCGCGTTTAACATTTGTTCCGTAAGTTTAAAAGGATTGGTTTGGTTATGCGTAAGATCAATTTGGCTCTTGGACTTGCCCTTTCCGCGGGCCTTTTCTCCGGCGCCAACGCCGATATGTCGTGCTATGCTCAAGACGCTCCAGCGGCTACGCAGGCTCCCTCTTTTGACGAATCTCTTCTGGAGATTCCCGACGGCGAAAGCTCCAAGTTTTATCAGGATCGTTTGAACGCGATCTATAGCTCGATGAGCGCCTATCTGAAGGGATTGGAAGATCCCTCTACTGCCTCCGCCCTCATGGTGAAGGCAAACGCCGCGGCGAAGAAAATCTATGAAAAGCTCGCCTTCGCGACGGATCTTGACGCGCGCCAGGCGGACATGTTCTTCCGTAACTACTCCATCGGCGTGGCGCGAGACGGCGATCTCGACGCCTTGAAGAAGTTCGTCGCCGATGAAGAGGCGAAGGAAACCCCCAACGCGAATCGCATTGGGTGGGTCAACTACCTCATTCTGGAAGTCTCGATTGAAAAAGCGTCTCTGGACGAGCTCCCCGCGATTTCAAAAGAGCTCGAAGAGATACTTCTGAAAGACGATTCTCTTGTTTCTCAAGCCGAAGATCTTCTCGGCTCGATTTCGACGAGAGATCAGAAGCTTGGCGAGACGCTCAGCAAGAACGTTCTTGAGGCCTTCAAGAATTCGGACAACGCCATGCGTAAGAGCGTCGCCTCGACCCTCGAAGGAAAGATTCGCTTCAACAGCCTCGTTGGCAACGAAATGAAGGTTGAAGGCGTCTATCTCGACAAGACGGAAATCGATTGGAAGTCGTATCGCGGCAAAGTTGTCCTCGTCGACTTCTGGGCGACCTGGTGCGGTCCTTGCGTCGGCGAAATCCCCAACGTCCTCGCGCTCTATGAAAAATACCATGAAGCTGGATTCGACGTGATTGGGTATAGCCTCGATCAGGACGTCAGCGCTCTCGAAAAGTTTGAAGAGGAGCGCAAACTTCCTTGGAAGACCGCGTCGCGCAAGCTTTCCATGGAAGCGAATGAAAAAGACGGAAAGAACTACGAAGATCTTACCCGTTATTACGGCGTGACCGGCATTCCCACGATGATTCTCGTCGGCAAAGACGGAAAGGTCATCGACACGCATGCGCGCGGCGCTCACCTCAAAGAACTCCTTGAAAAGGAATTCCCGGAAGTGAAGTGATTTTCCGTCAACGCAAAGACTCAAATAAAAAGGGAGCGGCTAGAGGTCGACTCCCTTATTTATTTTCGTCAAAAGCGCCGCGCCGAGATTGCGCGGCGACTATCATTCGCTAGTCGATCATTCGACTTCTTCCGAAAGCGTCACCGGTCCGAGAAGCCCCGACTTCTTGAGCGGAGAATCGGGTTTGTACGTGTTGATGGCGCACCAGGTCTTACGCTGGTCTTCCGGAAGCTTCGAATCGCCGATAAGGCGGTTGACCCAGCAATTGACGACGGCGATTTCGACGACGTTCTCCCCTTCTTTCAGGAAGTCCGTGACGTCGAGACGTAGCGGAGCGGTCCAGACGCCGCCGACATACTTGCCGTTGATCGTGACTTTCGCCATTTCGGAGACTGCTCCCAGCGACAGGTAAACGCGACCCTTCGGCGCCGCGTCGAGCTTGACGCTCGTCTTATAGACCGCTGTGCCCGAGAAATACTTAATCGCGTCGTTGTCGGACGTCGACCAATCGGAAAGCTTATCGAAGGCGACCGGTTCTTTCGGGCCGCGCGCGATTTCGCTCGAATCGAAGGTGACCGTCCAGTCGGAATCGAGCGTCGCGAGCGTCTTAAGCTGAAGATCGTTCGTCTTCGCCGTTCCGCTTTCCTTTTGCGCGTCCTTTTCAAAGACGACAAAGAAGCTTTCCTGCGCGTTGAAGCTTAGCGGAATCGTCGTGCGCCCGTCTTTGACCGTCCACGCGTTGAGCGCGCGCGTTTCGCCCGTCGCGGGATACCAAATTTCAGGTTCTTTGCCGCTGACGCGGAAGGCGACGGAAACGTCCTTAAGCTCGGCGTCCGTCTGGTTCGCCAGGAAGTAAATATCGCCGTCCTTCAACGTGCGACGACCATAGACGAGGCGCATCGCCGGATCGTATTCGCAGTCGGGCTTGAGATCGATCATCTGGAACGCTTCCGCGAGGGTCAAACCCGTGGCGATCGTTCCCTTGCCGACCTTGCGACTCTTGACGTTCATGCCGTCGACGTCACCCCAGAGCTCGTCCGCGAGCTTTTGCACGAGTTTGTCCGCTTCTGGATAGTTCTGCAAACTAGGCGAACGGGTCGGTTTCGGTCCGAGGACGAAGGCGCCTTCTTCGACAAGCTCCTTAATCTTTGCGAGAAGTTCGGGACGCATCGTGTCGAGTTGGGGGAGAACGAGGATTTTATACTGCGTGCCGTGGGGGAGCGTGAGAAGCCCGCTCGCGTCGACGCTCGTCGTTTCGCGCAGAACTTCCGCGTTGATAAAGTCGAACTGGTACCCGCTCGGGAGCGCCGGGTCGACGCTACCCGTCATCTTCGGCGCGTCTTCGCCAATGAAGTACGCGACGTCCGCGACGTTCAGACCTTGCTGAAGCATATAGTTTGCGCGTTTGAGATAACCGACGTAGAGGTCGAGCTGGTTGAACCACGTGTTGTGACGGTTGAACTCGTTTCCAAACCACGCGTTGATACCCGGCTTGCGCTCGTCGGGCTGTTCGATGAAGAGGTGAAGGAGCGTATTGTTAATACCGTCGGCAAAGAAACGATCCGTGCGCTTCTTCATATCCACCGGACTGCGTCCGAAGGGGTTCCCCGCGCAAGTGTTTGATTCCGCCCAAATTTGTCGCTTCCCGTAAATATGACCGCACGAAGACGCGATGCGATTTTCGATATCGCCAAGAGAACCTTCGCTCCAGTATTCCCCCGCGATTTCGTTCGACTGACCGCCATATTGCAGGAATTCGCCGGGGAAGCCCCAGTGACCGTAGCATTCTAGCCAGGTGTTGCGTCCGTATTTGTTGCTTGCGTCGCGCAGACCGCCGACGTATGAATAGGCGACTTCATCCGCGATAAAGCGTCTCAAGTCCCAAAGGAAACGATCGGAGACGTCGAGATTCGACGCGACCGCGCCGTAGTAGACGGGGAGGTACGGGGTCGGATCGTAACCGAAGGACTTTTGGAATTTTTCGGCGAAGTTGTCGGTGTAGTTCTGACCGCCCATTTCGTAGCTGTCTTGGACGACCGTCGTGAAGGACTTCATGTCTTCGGCTGGGAAGCGCTTGATCAGGTCGAGCATATAAGCGTTGAAGTGTTCGATCGTGTGTTCTCGGCTCATCTTGTCGACTTCGAGGCCCGTCGCTTCGGGAACGGCGGGGGAGTTCTTCGCGCCGGTGGGGGTCGCGCCGAAACGTTCGACGATCCATTTTCCTTCGGGGACGTCCCAGGTCAGGACGCCGTCTTTGCACTGGTCGGTGAGATCGAGGATTTGGGCGGGATCGTAAGTTCCAACGGGGTCGTTAAGCGCGGGCTCCGATTCTTGTTTCCACTGATATTCCGTCCACATGGGGTGCGGGGTTTCGTGCATCTTGGCGAGCGTCTTGTTGAAGACTTGGCTCACGACGGGGGTCGCGAGAATGGAGACGCGCGACAAGGAGGAGTTGCGATCGCTTTTGACGACGAGTTCGAAGTTCTTCGCGGACGTCGCGTTGAAGCTCGCGGTGACGGGAGCGTAGGGTAGGAAACCTACGGTGAGCATGTCGTTGTATCGTGAAATCGGGAACTCGACGAGGAGCTTCTTTTCGCCGTCGACTTCGGCGTAAAGTTGCGCGCTCGCGACAAGCGGTTGCTTGTTGAATTCGACGACCACGCCGCGCGCCGTGAAGGGTTCCGCCGATTCGAGCTTAATAGACGTCGGTTCGTTCCTCTTTAGCGCGACGACCTGATCCGCGACAATCTTCTCTCCGTAGCCTTCGGGGGCGGGGTACGCGAGAACTTTTACGTCCTGATACTGATCCTGCTCTTTGCTTTCAAAGGTCGGACGATCGAGTTTGATTTCGACTTTACCGGGGCCTTGAACGAGGGTTTCGCTCTTGACGAGGTAGCGCATCGCCATGTCGTGCTTGACCCACGGGCCGCCGGATTGGCTCCAACCAGGGGAGTTGAAAATCCCCATCTCGACGCCGATTTCGGAGCCCGTTTTGAACGCTTGGTGAATGATCGCCCACCAGTCTTTGGAGAAGAATCGGGTCGGTCCCTTGACGACGTCGTCCTGTCCGATATCGCCGATGAAAGCGCGGTCGATACCAATCGATTTCATCGCATGAAGGTCTTTGACGACGCCTTCGCGCGAGGAGTTGCCGGAGATCCAATACCAGTACGCTCCGGTGCGGACTTTGCCAAAGGGATCCTTAAAATCGCGTAAGAGTTCGGCGCGATCCGGCGCGGTGGGAAGCATGTTCGTCTGCGGCGGCATCGGGTGCGAGAAGGTCAGATTATTCGCGCGTTCCTGAGCGGCGAGAGGCGCGCAAGAAGCGGAAAGGAGAGCGATCGCGACGAGCGCGCGCTGTAAGAAGGTTCGTCCTTTAGGTTTTTGCATAACAACGTACCTTTGCTTTACGTGGAAGAGTCAAAAAGGCTCGAACTTGGCTTGAGGAAGCTCCGGTTCAGAATTTCTATTTCTCACAATGATACCAGAAACGCCGAGCGGACGCCACTATTTCAGGACGTTTTTTTTATAGCTCTACGATTTTCTTGACGCGACTTATCGCGCTATTTATAATCTTTATTAGCGTTGCGATTACGTTAGCCTCTGGACGCTTGGATTTTTCATTTCCTTCGGTTTTGCGAGGAATCTTATGGGGAGACGACAGGATAATATGGAACGGTATTCGGCGCCCGATTACGACGCCCATGTTTACGAGCTCAAAGGAGAACAGGAGGCCGCGTCGGGGAACAAGCTCTCGGGAGGCGCGCCCCCTGTTTCCGATATTCAAGAAGAACTGAGAAAACGCGCGTCGAGACGGCTTATGTCTCTCGACGCGCTACGCGGAATCAATATGCTTTGCATCATCGGTCTCGCGTCGCTGATTACGTGTATTTGCAACATGTCGCTCGAAGATTTTCGCGTTATCGGGGATCGCGCGTTCGAGTGGGCCTCCGCGTTTCGCAACGCTTGGCCCGGCCCGTCTCCTGAAACGATCGCAAAGCACATGACGCATGTCGAGTGGAACGGGCTGTTGCATCACGACACGATTTTCCCCCTCTTCCTCTTTCTTGCGGGGGTCTCGTTCCCCTTTTCCCTTTACAAACAACGCGCGAATGGGAGAACGTCTTTGCGCATTCTCTTTAAGATCCTGTGGCGCGGGTTCGCTCTCGTCGTTTTGGGGATCATTTACAGCAACAAAGTGGTCTTCGATTTCGAACATATGCGCTTCATGGGCGTTTTGCAACACATCGGTCTGGCGTGGATGTTCGCCGCGTTGATTTTCTGGCCCCTCGTCGACAAAACGAAAACGTTGATCGCCGTCGTCGCCTTCATTCTCGTCTCCTACTGGGCGCTCGTTGCGCTTGTTCCCGCGCCTGACGTCGCGCCGCGCGAAGCGTTCTCGATACAAGCCTTCACTGAGCGCGGCAAAGAGATGTTCAAACCTCAGAGACCGTACATGACCTCGGATCAAATCGCTCTCATGAAGTCGGGCACCGAAGTCATTCTCCCGAAATATAATCCGATCCTTGAAGACAATCCGCTACCTGATTTCGACGCTCCCGACTACCCTGAGATCGGAACCGTCGCGCATAACCTTCTCCCCGAAGGATGCGTCGTAAATTACCTCGATCGACTCCTCGTCCCCGGCAAGCTCTATCACCAGCCGCGAAAGTGGAACGACAAAGAGCTCAAACGCTCCGATATCAGAGAGTACGACCCCGCGCTCTTCCGTAATTTGCGCGACCCCGAAGGACTGGCGTCGACCTGGCCCGCGATCGCCACGGCCCTCCTTGGGATGATTTTCGGCGGCTTTTTGCGTCGCGAAGATTACATGTGCTCGAAACTTCGAAAGGTCGGCGTCTTACTCTCGGGGGGCGTCGTTCTTCTGGCGATCGGATACGCGTGGAATATCGTCTTCCCCGTGAATAAGAATCTCTGGAACAGTACGTTCGTGTGCCTTGTCGGCGGATATTCCGCGATCGTTTTGGCGCTCTTCTATCTCGTGATAGACGTTTTCCGACAGCGTTGGATCGGGTTCCCCTTCGCCGTGATCGGTATGAACTCGATTACGATTTACGTGGCGCGTCGAGTCGTTGATTTTTCGAATATGCGCGACTTCTTCTTCGCAGATTTCATCGATCGCTTCATCCCGTCGTCGCGCACGATCGTCGTCGACGGCGCCGACGTCGTTTTAGAAACAGCCGTTTTCACGCAGATGGCGACATACGTCGCAGGCCTGATTATTTCGTGGCTCTTTGTCTTTTGGCTCTATCGCCATAAGATCTTTATGCGCGTCTGACCGGCATGAGACTTTTCACACAAGAGTATGGCGGAGAAATAAAAAAGCGCGTCTCGAGGGGCTACGCTTTTTTTAGCTGGTGCAGATCATGGACGCTATGAAAAAGGAAAATGGATACGGCGATACCTCCTCGGATACCGCCGTATCCTTAAAAAAGGGCGACTTTACCACACCCCCCGTAAATCCAATTTTTCAAAAGGAAAACGGCGGCTTGAAATGCAATATTTCAAGACCGCCGCTTTGCGCCGCAAGGCCGACTACAACGGTCTTTTTGTGTATGTCAGCGCAGTTATTATGAAAAGAAAAGGATCAATAAACCGTTGACCGCTTGGCTACGGTACAAAAAACGAGAGCGAAGATTGAGTAATAATTGCCCGTGTACGCCCTGGGGGCGTCATTACTTGAGGAGCTGCTTCAAATCTTCTTCCGGCGTAGTGATGGGGGCAATTCCGAAGTTCTCTACGAGATAGTTCAGCACATTGGGCGAAACGAACGCCGGCAGCGTGGGACCAAGGCGGATATTCTTGATACCCAAGTACAGCAGCGTCAACAGGATGCACACAGCTTTCTGCTCGTACCAAGAAAGCACCATAGACAGCGGCAGATCGTTCACGCCGCAGCCGAAAGCATCAGCAAGAGCAACGGCAATCTGGATGGCGCTGTAAGCGTCGTTGCACTGTCCGACATCCATCA
>CAVGEG010000068.1:0-15923 GCA_963628165.1 Paratractidigestivibacter sp.
GTGTTCGTCGCCGTAATAGAGGACGTCGGGATCGTTAGGATCTTCGAAAGGTTCGCCGTCGGAGACGATATCGGCGTAGATATCGACGAAGGGAGAGCCGTCGGCGGCAGGCTTGTCATTCGGGTTTTCGTAAATCTTTCGCGCGGCGATCTGCGCGAGACGCTTCTTCGCCGAGGTCGACATCTCCGAACGTCCAAGTTCTTCACGGAAGTAATCGAATTCGTCCGACGTTTCATCATAAAGGTTTGGCGCTTTATTCGCCGGGATTTCTTCGCGTTGCATAGGGCGAATCGACTCCGCCGCCAAGGGGCGCGTCCCTGTGGAAGCCGCGTCGCTTTGCGCAACGACCGCCGACGTCGCGCCCAGCGCTACGAACGCCGCAAGGCTTAAAGACGCCTGATAAAGTCTGTCTTTTAACATATTCCGACTCCTGACGAAAACTGCGTCAAATAATAAAAATGGACGACTATCCAACCTGATATAATAAATCGGAGCCCGATCGTTTTCAAGTATTGAGCGCGTTTTTTTCCCAACTTTTGTCTTTCTTTTCCCCCTTGTGTTCGATTGTGCCGAAGAGCGCAGTTATTAGGAAAGCGCGACTGTAACGTTCCTTCCTCGACCTTTTCCAATTTTTCCGCCTCTTTCGTTGAAGATTTGAATTGAATATAGCCGATTTAACACCTGTTCACATTGTTCCGGATCTTGCGGCTGAGGCCGGGGCGGAATTTCGAACGGAAAGAAAGCAAGGTTTGGTCGTCCAAGGACGGCGCGGTTTCGCGCGATAAAGTCCCTGTGACGGCGACTGAGACGATCTCGTTCGACTTCGTTAATTTTTACGGTTGTTCCATGACAAAATTCATTACTCTATTGACACAAACAAAGGGAATGCGCGCTTTCGGCGCCGGTTTCCTTTTGTTCTGCGTCGCGTGTTGTTCGGCATCGGGCGCCAAAGAGCAAACGACGCAGGAGCGTTGGACGCGCGCGGAGCGACCTCGTTTCGTTAATATCGTCAACGAGGTCGGTCAGTCGGTCGTGAGCATTCAGGGCGAAAAGCAATATGAGACGAGTCCAAGAACGGCGGGCCGTGGCGCTCATTACGATGTTTTCAACGGAATGGGAACGGGGGTTATCGTCGACGAACGCGGATATATCTTGACCAATTACCACGTGGTCAAGGGACTGCTCAAGCTCGTAGTCATCACCGCGGACGGCGAACGTTATCGCGACGTCGAGTTGGTGCGCAACGACGTCGCCACCGATTTGGCGATCCTGAAGATTAAGCCGAAGGCTCCTCTAAAGAAGATCCGCATGGGACGCTCCGACCGCGTTCAACTTGCCGAAGACGTTTACGCGATCGGCAATCCGTACGGATACAGTTGCTCCGTGTCTCGCGGTATCGTTAGCTGGACTAATCGTCCTCTCGAAGTGAACGAAAATCTCTCCTACGCGAGCGTCATCCAAACGGACGCGGCGATCAATCCCGGCAATTCGGGCGGTCCTCTGATCAACATCGACGGCGAGATGATCGGCTTGAACGCCGCCGTGCGCGAAGAGGCGGAAAATATCGCCTTCGCGATTCCCGTCGACGTCGTCTCCGAAGTCGCCGAGAGAATGATTCGTCAAACCGTCGCTAAGATGACGCACCACGGCTTGAAATTCCGCGTTATCGATTCCGAGGCCGTCGATTATCCCGAGGACGGCAACGGAGAAGATTACCTCGTCGTCGAATCGGTCGACAAGAATAGTCCAGCCGCTCAAGCGGGCGTCAAACCCGGCGACGTCTTGGTCTCTTCTAACGGCTACGCGATCCACACCTCCCTTGATTTCACATGTTCGCTCATCGGCTTGGGCTTGAGCGACGTCGCGAATCTCGTCTTCGAACGCAACGGTTCCGATCTTGACGCGACGATCGCCTTCAGCGACCTGGCCGCCGCGAAGAGCTCTTCCGTCATCGCCTCCGCGGGACAAAAAAAATATCAAAAAGCGTCTACTGAAACGTCATTTGCCGAGGAGAGCTCCCCCGTGTCTTTCGAAGTCGTGGCGGACTCTAATCGCGGAACTTCTTCCGGCGCGACCGTTGTGGAACGCCTTGTGTGGAAAACGTTCGGCGTCGAGGTGGAGACCGCGACGGAGAAGGAATATCACGAACGCTTCCCGAATCTTCAAGCGGTCTCGATCGGCGATTTCAACTTCGTGCCGTCCGGCGGCGTGAACGTCACGAAAGTCGATCCGAAAGGACTCTTCGCCCAAGGCGACGCCAGGATTCAAGAAGGGGACTTCATATTCGGATTTGGCGTCGGCGACAAGGCGGATGGTCAACTCGGCGTCGCGTCGGTCGAAAATATGTACTACATCGCTAAACGAATCGACGAATTCGCCGAGGTCGACTCGGGCTCCGCGCGCGTTTATCTGATTCGAAAGGGTCGTCCATATTTCATGGAGGTGAATCTGAATAATGACTAATGCGGAATTTAAGGATCATGGCTTTACCGACGCGCACGTTCACCTTCAAGACAGACGATTTGGCGGAACCTGGGACGAACTCGGTCAGTATCTTGCGCGCGCCAAGGAATGCGGAATCGAACGCTTTCTCTGCGTGAGCGCCTCTCCCGCGGATTGGAACCGCACCGCGGAGCTTGCGCGACGTTTTGACTCGATTTATCCTTCTTTTGGCGTTCACCCATGGTCGTGTCGGCGCATCCAGGGCGATTGGCTCGGCGCGCTCGCGATGTTTCTCGATTCCTACGTTGCCAAAGACGGAGTTACAAAATCCGCTTTAGGGGAAGTGGGACTCGATTTTGCGGTTCGTCAGTGCGACGAAACCTTGCAGAAAGAGCAAGAAGAACTCTTCCTCGCGCAACTTCAGCTCGCCAACGATCGCGCGATCCCCGTCACGGTTCACTCCGTACGCGCTAATTTCCGCATCCTTGAAATCATGAAGTCCTTTTCGCATGTCCCCGCCTGGATCCTTCACAGTTGGCAGGCGACGCGTCAAGAGATCGATCGCGCCTTGGATTACGGGGCCTTCTTCTCCTTCTCGAACCGTTCCGTCGCGCCGCGCGCGCGCTTTTCGCGCGAATGCGTCGCCGCCGTTCCTCGCGACCGCATCCTTCTCGAATCGGACGGGCCGACCCTCGTGCCCCCCGACGGCTACGGCCAGCAGGACGACTCAGCCCCGCGTCAAACGACGATCGTCGCCCCCGTGACGACGAACGGCGCGCGCCTTGCGGAGCCCGGCTCTCTTCTGCGCACGGCGGAGGAAATCGCGCGAATTCGCAAGGTCTCGACGGAAGACTTCTTCCGACAACTTGCGATTAACGAAAAGCGCTTTCTTGCAAATTGGCCAAAGAAGACGGAGAGTTCGAAAAATTCTTGACTTTCAATTGTCAGCCTCTTACAATATCTTCAAAGCCGATTTAGTGTGACGCTTGAAAGGTGTAGACGTCCTGATTGCGTCGCTGTTTCCATTTGTACAAGGAGTGATCTATGCAGGGTGAATTCCGATTTTCTTTCGGTCCGTGGAATATTCACGAGGGCGCCGATCCCTTTGGACCAGAAGTGCGCCACACGATCGCGTTTAACGACAAGCTCGAACTTTACAAGAAGCTCGGCTTTGACGGCGTGCAATTCCATGACGACGACGCCGTTCCGGATCTCAACAACAAGTCGAAAGCGCAGATCATTAAAGAAGCTGAGGATCTCAAAAAGGTTTTGGACGACCACGGCCTGACCGCGGAATTTGTCGCGCCTCGACTTTGGATGGATCCTCACACCATCGACGGCGGTTTCACCTCTAATTGTCCCGAATGCCGAAAATACGCGATCGAACGTCTCAAGACGACCGCCGATATCGCGACCGCGCTCGGCACGAAGAACATCGTCTTCTGGCTTGCCCGCGAAGGCACCTATATTCGCGAATCGAAAGACCCTGTCGTTGCGACGGAACAGATCGCCGAAGCGCTCAACACGGTTCTTGATTACAACAAAGATATTCGCGTTATGATTGAGTCGAAGCCGAACGAACCGGTCGATCACGCTTTCATCCCGACCATCGGTCATGCGATCGCGATGGGATTGATGACGAGCGCTCCCGACCGCGTCGGATGCCTCATCGAAACGGCTCACGCGATCCTTGCGAACCTCTGCCCGTCAGAAGAAATGGGATTCGCTCTCGCTCACAAGAAGCTCTGGAGCGTCCACCTCAACGATCAGAACGGTTTGAAGTTCGACCAAGATCAGACGTTTGGCATGGTCGATCCGCGTCGCGCGCTCAATCAGGTTCGCGTCCTCGACAAGCACGGCTACGGGACGAACGGCGAATGGGTCGGTCTCGACGTCAAGGTGTTGCGCACGCAACGCGACGAGGTCTGCCTCAAGCACCTCGAGTATAGCCGCAAGATCTTCCTGCGCCTCCTTGAAATTAGCCGCTCTCTCGACGACGCCAAGATCGCCGAAATGATCGGTTCGCGCGATTACGAAGAACTTAACTGGTATATTCTCGATTCGATCTTAAAATGAGATCGTCGTTCAGTTGGTAAACGACCAGGTTTAACGCGACGCTTCCGAAGGTTACCTTACTATTCAAGGAACTTTTGGGAGCGTTTTTTATACTCTGCGCCCGCGCGGAGCCGATCCCTTAGACAAGACGACGGTGGAAAGATGATTTTTAAAACCGCGACCCTTGGATGCAAGGTCAATCAATATGAAACGCAGTGGCTCCGTTCCGCCTTTCTCGAAAACGGATGGTACGAAGCCGATCGCGAAACGCCCCCGGAAGACGTCGGACTCGTGTTAATCAACACGTGTTCCGTCACGGCGGAGAGCGACGCGAAGAGTCGCAAGCTTGTCGCGCATTTTTCCAGGCTCTTTCCGAACGCTGAGATCGTCGTTTGCGGGTGCTACGCGTCCTCTGATCCGGAGCGCGTCGCGGCGTTGCCTCACGTCTCGCAGGTCGTCGTCGACAAGAGACGCATGGCGGAATTTTTGCGCTCGCGCGGGCTCGAAATTATACCTCAGGGAGTGTCGCGCTTGGCGGAACGCTGTCGCGCCTATGTGAAGATTCAAGACGGGTGCCGCGTCGGGTGCGCGTATTGCATTATTCCGACGACGCGCCCGTATTTGTGGAGCCGACCGGTCGAGGAAGTCTGCGCGGAAGCGCGAACCCTCTCGGAAAACGGGTATAGGGAGATCGTCCTTACGGGGATTCACTTGGGGCATTACGGTCTCGATCTCTATCCTCCGACGCAGGCGGAGCTGGACGCGGCGCGCGCGGAAGGCGTCGATCCCGCTCAGAGGACGTTGACCCTTGCGGAGTACCAGGCGCGTCAAGAAGCGGTTCCAGAAGATCAACGCTTTGGTTTGGCGGAGCTTTTGCGCGCGCTCGCGGAGTTGAGACTGCCGCAAATGCGCGTGCGTCTGGGAAGCTTGGAGGCGGTGGAGATCGGCGACAAGATCCTTTCCGTCGTCGAAAGCTATCCCGATATCGTCTGTCCGCATTTTCACCTCTCGATGCAGAGCGGCGACGATTCCGTTTTACGCGCGATGAAGAGACGATGGTTGAGCGCGCCGTATATTGCGAAATGCCGAGAAATATATCGTCGCATTCCCGACGCGACGATCACGACGGACGTCATAGTCGGCTTTCCCGGCGAAACGGAGGAGCAATTTGAGAGGACGTGCGCCGTCGTTCGCGAGGTCGGTTTTTCGCGCGTCCACGTCTTTCCTTTCAGCGCGCGCCCCGGCACGGTCGCGGCGGGGTTGCCGAATCAGATCGACCCGGCGGAAAAGAAAGACCGAGTCGCGCGGTTGCAGAAAGTCGCGCGCGAGGAGCGCGAACGTTTCGCGCGGCGCTTTGTTGGAAGAAAGGCGCGAGTCGTCGTCGAGAGCGTCGAGACGGAGCTCTTAGGGGCAAGCGTCGCGCGCGGCACGACCGATCGATATTACGAAGTTCTGGTCAAAGTTCCCGCGGGACGGAACGTCGCGGCGGGGGACGTCGTGGAGACGACGTTGGTTGGGCTTAACGGCGACGTCTTTAGCGGCGAGACGTTTTGATCCTTGGGAACCTCAAGAAACTAAGAAAGAGGCGCGGGAGGTTGAACGCGCCTCTTTTTGTCGTCTATACGCGTCGCGCGTAGGACGGCGTCATTCTTTTCCTTCGAGAAGAACGCGACGCTCTTCGGAATCGAGGAAGCCCTCGAGGAGCTTGACGCGTTCCTTTGAATGGAGCTTTTCCATCGCCTTCGCTTCGATCTGACGGACGCGTTCGCGCGTGATGTTCATAATGCGCCCAATCTCTTCAAGGGTGTATTCGTAACCGTTGGTGAACCCGAAGCGTAGCTCGATGATGAGTCTTTCGCGCGGGGCCAGGGTCTTCAGTACTTTGGAGAAAGTTTCGCGCAATTGCGTTTTGTCGGCCATGCGTTCGGGACGGGGCGACTTCACGTCGGGCAGAATGTCGACGAGGTTGCCGTCGTCTCCTTCGTTAAACGCCTGCACTAAGCTTGACGTCGGCGTCGCCGCTTTCATCGCGAGCTCGACGACTTTGACGTCGAGGCCCGTTTGCTCCGCGAGCTGATACACGCTGAGCTCGCGTCCGGTGCGTTTCTTTTCTTCGCGCTGAGCGTCGCGAATCTTTTTGACGAAATCGGCGACATGCGCGGGCATGCGAATCATGCCTTGTTCGGCGATCGCGCGCTGAATCGCTTGGCGAATCCACGCGGTTGCGTAGGTGGAGAATTTGCAACCGCGACGCCAGTTAAAGAGTTGAACCGCGCGAATCAGTCCGAAGTTGCCTTCCTGCGTGAGTTCGAGGACGCTGAGTCCCTTATTGCGGAATTTCTTGGCGATAGAAACGACGAGACGCAAGTTGTGAACGGTAAGATTGTTGCGCGCGTCTTCGAATTGTTCCCTGTAAGAGTTCACTTTATTGAGACGGCGACGGAGCGCGGCGGGAGATTCGCACGCCATTCTTCTGAGTTCGCCGCGCTCTTCTTTTTGGAGTCGACGGCGCTTTTCGCTTCCGCGTCCCGATTTAAGGAGGCTGTCGAGACGAACGAGACGCTGTTGAACCTCTTCCATAAGATCGATCGCGGAACGCAGATGGCGCAAGCGCAACGAGAGTTCGCTGATAAGAAACGCGGCGTGGCGACGCGCCGAGACGACGCGTCGGCGATGATCCTTGAGCTGAGAGAGAATTTCCGCGCGGTCGCTTTCTTTGCGCGCGCGTTTCAGTTGCCGACGAAGCGCAAAGATCGCTTCCTGACGTTCGTCCATGAGCGCTACCGTCGCGCTTAACGTGGCTAGTACCGACGGTAGGCGGCTATTCGTTCTCGGTCGCATCGCCTTCCCCGTGCTAAACGTGCGATCAAACGCCTTTTCACCTACCTGATATTGCTCTAATAATTTGACTATTTCTCGGATGACGATGGGAGACGAGTACCCGTATAAGGTATATCGACGTCGCGTCTTTTCAATTTTCTTTGCGGCGAGGCATTCTTCCGCGCGGGTAAGAACTTTGTTGTAGGAAAGTTCGTGCATGTACTGACGCGTCGGATCCGCTCCTTGCGCGTCGTAGTCGACGTCGTCGCCGTCTCTGAACGTTCTTGCAATATTGAGCTCGTTATAGGATTCGTACGAATCGTCGAATTCGGGCTCTTCCTCTTCTTCATCCTCCTCTGCGTCGCTGTCCTCGAGTTCAAAATTAGCGGAAAGCTGGTTTACTAAAATAGTCGAGCGGCTAGTGACGTAGTCGCGATCCATGTCGAGCAACGACGGCATGTCGGTACGGTTCCAGTTACGTTTCACAAAAATCTCCTTTGCTGACGCGTGGGGTTACTCCTGGGTTGAGGAGTCGCGTCAACGTGCGAGGTTACGGGGTTGTTAAAAGCGAACGCCTCTTTCGAGAACGTCCTAGGAATCGATGAGAGACGCGCGAAAACGCGCCTTATTCAAATACGTTGCGGAAGGGAACCCCTTCCGTCGTTTTTCGTAAATTTTAATTTCGCGGGAAAACTGCGCGCGTCGTGTTGCGTAACGCCTCAAGGGGTTGAATCGCGCCGTCTTTGCAACTGTCGCGAGCGAACGTCTAGGAGCGCGCGCATCCTTTCCTCGGGGGAGAGGTCTTTGTCGCGCAACTGACTGATTTCCTTTGGAACTTCGCGCCGGAAATTTTCGCGTTCGAATCCGCGATAAATTTCGCTCAGGAGCCTTTCGCGGGAGTCCGGATTGGCGATTAACTCCGCAAGTCCTTTCGCGGCGGCGCCTTCGTCAAGTTCGATCAGGAACGTCTTCATCTTCTGGTCGTCGTAGCGCAGGATGAGGCGATCAAACGACGGGGAAACGCCCAGCTCCAAGTAATCTCGCGCAAGTTGGTCGATCTGACGCGCCATCGGCGACCGAAGCTCGTCGTTGTCGATGCTCGCGACGAGGAGCCCGTAGCGCTCGGGCGCGGCGATCATGAATTCCAAATACTCGCGTTCGAGAGCGTTTGGCTGAAATCGCGGATCGTCCCACAGACGCGCTTCGAAGGGGGGAAAGAGGGAACGAAGTTGTTCGTCCGTTTCTCCGTCGTTCCCCGGCAAGGGATAGATCCAAAGTTCGCGTGGATCGGGCGCCGCGACTTGAGGGTCGCCGTCGTCCTGAAGTCGACCTTCGTAGCGCGCGTCGCGTTCATGCGTTTTCGCGGCGTAGGCGCGCGCTTTGGCGCGTTTTTCCGTTAGTTGACGCCGAAGCTCCGTCGGATCGACGCGAAATCGCGTCGAAAGTCGCTGTAGCGCGCCGAGAATTCGCAATCTCGCGGGATCATTCGGCGCGGCGTGCTCCTCGGGGTAGAGGGCGACGATATCGAGAAGCGAATCGAGCGCGCGCGTCGCTTCGACGACGTCGACGTCGAGGTCGATCCCTTCGACCGCTGTGTTGAAGGCGTGGTCGAGCGCGGGAATCGCGCCGGTATCGAGGAGTTTCGCGAAGGCGTCGGCTCCCTTTTCGAGGAGGAACTCGCAAGGGTCGTCGTTGTCGGGAAGGGTTAAGACGCTCATATCGGCGCCCTGTTCGACGAAGAAGCGAAGAACTTCTTTCGCGCGTTTTTGACCCGCTTCGTCTCCGTCGAGGAGAAGGATAATCTTGGAGGCGAACCTTTTGAGGATGCGCACATGCTCCGCGCCGAGCGCCGTGCCGAGAACCGCCACGACGTTGTGGAATCCGAACTGCGACGTCACGATGCAGTCCGTGTAGCCCTCCGTCACGAGGACTAATCCCGAGCGTTGAATCGGCTCGCGCGCAAGGTCGAGACCGTAAAGCATTTTCGATTTGTGAAATATCGGCGTTTGGGGGGAGTTGACGTATTTCGCGGGACTTTCGAGCGTCGTGTTAGGAAGGAGTCTTCCGCCGAAGGCGACGACGCGATTCTGCACGTCCCGGATCGGGAAGATCAGTCTTCCCCGAAAGCGATCGTAATATTTTCGTCTCTCGAAGTTGGAGAGTTGCGGCGTTGGCGCGAAGTTTGGTCGCGCTTTCACGCGTCCGCGTTCGTCGTATTCATCGCGGTAGGCTAAAACGCCCGTCGTTTCCAAAACGCGCGCGCGATTGCGGTCGAAATTGATCCACTTGAGGAGCGCGTCGTATTCCATCGGCGCGTAGCCAAGCTGATATTTTTCGGCGTATTCGGGGGTGATTCCGCGTTCGTCGACGTATTGACGCGCTTCCTGCGCCTCCGTGGAGTTGAGGAGCTCGTCGCGATACTTCTTGGCGAGCCATTCCATCGCGCGATAGAGGGGCGACTTGTCGAGCTGAGGGGGCGCGTAAGCCGACGCGGAATCGCGCGGGGGAGACCACTTTTTGAGTTCGACGCCCGCCATGTCGGCGAGGATTTGCATCGATTCTTTGAAATCGACGTTTTCGATCTTCATGATGAAGGAGAAGACGTCGCCGCCGATATTGCAAACCCAGCACCTGAAGGTTTGACGCGTCGGGTTGACCTGCAGGCTTGGTCGCGAGTCGTCGTGCCACGGACAGCGCCCGACGAAATTAGCGCCTTGGCGTCGCAACGGAACGTACCGTTCGACGAGGTCGACGATATCGATCGCGTCGCGGATCTGTTCGCGTTGATCGAAGGAACCGCCCTCGAATCCTGACAAATTCGCCTCCTCGCATCATATTTCAGTCAAACGTTTTACGGAATGTCGACCCTCGCGTCGATCCCCTCTTTTTTTGAAGGAAACGAGCGTCTATTACTCGACTCTGGCCAATTATAGACACTTCTTTTTTATGCGTCAATATACGATTATTTCTTGGAAAAATACGCGTCGACGAGCCATTTTTTTCTGTACGAAAATCATTCTTTGGACGGGTAAGGGGCGGGTCTTTTAAGGGAATTGAAGACCTTTTTTCAAGACGTCGTTTTTAAAGTATTGCGCTTATTGACTTTGGAGCGGGATAGTCTAAAAGAAACGATTTTAACGATTAGCGTTATCCATTTCGAGAGACGCTAACTCAGTGTCGCTCCTTTGCGCGAAATGGCTAGTTCGTCGAAGCCTGGCATTTTCCCTAAGCGCTTTGGACTCTCTAAATTGGTTTTAAAATAAAGAAATTGAGGGGAAAAGAAAAAGAAAATATTTTTTATTTTTTAAAGTTTTTTCCTAAAAACGAAAAAAAGCCGAGGTTTGCGTCAAGTCTCGGCTTGGGGAGTCGCGTTATTTTGCGTTAATCATTTCGTCGCGGCGATCGTTTCTTGAGCCGTTTTGACGACGTTTTCGACGGTGAAGCCGAATTCTTTCAGAAGAACTCCCGCAGGCGCGGAGTCGCCAAAGCCGGTCATACCGACGAATTTGCCCGAATCGCCGAGATATTTTGTCCAGCATGCTTCGACGCCCAGTTCGACGCCGACGCGCGCCTTCACCGTCGGAGGAAGAACGGCGTCGCGATATTCCTTCGGTTGCGCGTCGAAGAGTTCGAAGCACGGGGCGCTGACCACGCGCGCTTTGACGCCTTGCGCCGCAAGTTCGTCCTGCGCCGACAAACAGAGCCCGACTTCGCTACCCGTTGCGATGAGGACGACGTCGGCGGTTCCTTCGCAATCGCTCAGGACGTAAGCGCCCCTGGCGACGCCGGTCGCGGACGCGTATTTCGCGCGGTCGACGGTCGGCAGATTCTGACGGGTGAGGACTACGATCGACGGCGTCTTCGTCATCTGTATCGCGGCTTTATACGATTCCGCGACTTCGTTCGCGTCCGCGGGACGGAAGACCGCGACGTTCGGCATGGCGCGGAAAGACGCGAGGTGTTCGATCGGCTGATGCGTCGGGCCGTCTTCGCCGACGCAGATCGAATCGTGTGTGAAAACGAAAAGGGTCGGCGTCTGCATGAGCGCGGCGAGACGAATCATCGGACGAAGGAAATCGGAGAAGACGAAGAAGGTCGCGCAATATCCTCTCAGGCCCGCGAGGGTTAATCCGTTCGTGATCGCGCCCATCGCGTTTTCACGAACGCCAAAGTGCACGTTGCGACCCGCGACGCCCGGTCCGAAAGCGCCGTAAGACGGATCTTTGAGATCCGTGTTGTTCGAAGGACTCAAGTCCGCGGAACCGCCGACAAGCCACGGAAGTCCCGCCGCCAACTGATTGAGAACTTTGCCGCTCGACGCGCGCGACGCAAGACCCTTCGCGTCCGTCGGGAAGGCTTCAAAACTCTTGTCCCAACCTTCGGGGAGGCTCTTGCCGAGGATTGCGTCGAGTTCGGCGCTCTCTGCGGGATATTGGCTACGGTATTCGTCGTAAAGCGCGTACCATTCGGCGGAGAGGGAGGCGCCGCGAACGCCGAGGTTCTTCGCGAAAAGATCGTAAACGTCGGCGTCGCACGCGAATTTTTCTTCGGGATTGAGCCCGTAGAATTTCTTCGTGAGCGCGACTTCTTCATCCCCTAAAGGAGCGCCGTGCGAAGCGGAAGTTCCTTCTTTATTCGGCGAACCGAACGCGATGCGGCTTTCGACGACGATTAGGGTCGGGCGTTCCTCTTCCGCTTTGAAGGCGTCGAACGCCGCGCGGAGCGCCGGGAGGTCGTTCGCGTCGTTCACGTGAAGAACGTTCCAGCCGTACGCGTTAAAGCGCGCTTCGACGTCTTCCGTAAAGGCGAGATTCGTGTTTCCTTCGATCGTGATCCTGTTGGAGTCGTAGATCCAGCAGAGGTTCGAAAGCATGAGCGTACCGGCGAGGGACGCGGCTTCCGAGGAGATTCCTTCCATCATGCAACCGTCGCCGCAAAGCGCGTAAACGTTCCCGGAGAAGAGTTCGAAACCGGGACGATTGTAACGCGACGCGAGCCATCTATTTGCCATCGCGAAGCCGACGCTCGTCGCGATACCCGCGCCGAGGGGGCCCGTCGTCATTTCGACGCCCGACGTGCGACCATATTCCGGATGGCCGGGGCACTTGGAGCCGAGCTGACGGAACGTTTTGAGGTCGTCGAGGGAGACCGCGGGCTGATCCGTCGGTTCGCCGTCGGCGGAAAGGGTTTTAACCCCGGCGACATGCAGCGCCGAATAGAGAAGCGTCGACGCGTGCCCGTTGGAGAGAATGAAACGATCGCGATTCGGCCAATTAGGACGTTTCGGATCATAGTTCATGCGCTCGTTATAGAGCATGTAGGCGATCGGCGCCAACGCCATCGGCGCGCCGGGATGCCCGCTTTTTGCTTGTTGAACGGCGTCCATCGCGAGCGCGCGCATTGTGTCGATCGCTTTTTTTTCCAAGGGCGTCATGGAAATCATCCGAGGTTGTCTCCTTTAATAGTATGCTGTTAATCGAGGCGTCGAAACGCCGCGATTTAAGTGATTGAGTTAAGTAACGCTAGTTATTCCTGATCGGGCGCGGAGAGTCGTGCGGCGCGTTCGGCGCGCGACTTGTGGATCTCGGCGACTATTTCCGTCGCGCCAAGGTCGAGCAACGTTTCCGCCGCGTTGGTTCCGAGGAGCTCCGCGAGTTGTTCTTTCGTGTCCAACGGCAATTCGCGATCGTTTGCGCTCGCACGAAGAACTTGCAACGACTGCGTATGATAATCTTTCGCGCCGTCGAAGGAGAGAATTTCCGCGTCGAGGGAAATGAGTTCCGCGCCGTCGACTGATACGACGGACGCTCGTGCTCCGATAGGCGCGATGCATCCGCCTTCGAGACGTTTAAGAAGAGCGCGTTCCGCGAGGATCGAGAGCCACGTCGGCTCGTGGCGCAGTTTGACGACCTGCTCGATCGTCTCCGCGTCGTCTTCGCGCGTTTCGAATCCGAGAGCGCCCTGACCGACCGACGTTAGAAATTCGGGCGCGTTCAGGAACGACCGCACGCGATCCCCAAGCCCGAGGCGCGTAAGACCCGCGCTGGCGAGAATGATCGCGTCGTACTCCCCGTCGTCAAGCTTTTTGAGACGCGTTTCGACGTTTCCGCGAATTTCGCGCACGTCCCACGCCGGAGCGTCGGCAAAGCGCTTGCGGCAGTACCGTAGCGCCATGCTCTTGCGGCGCATGCTACTCGTGCCAAGTCGTGCTCTTGACGGAAGCTCGGCTATCGACGCGTAGCGATTGGAGACGAAGACGTCGCGCGTGTCCGCGCGTTCCGGCGACGCGACAAGTTTCAGACCGGGGACTTTTTCAACGGGAAGATCTTTGAGGCTATGCACGGCAAGATCGATCTCGCCCGCAAGGAGCGCCCCTTGAATCTCCTTCGTGAAGACTCCCTGCGCCCCAAGATTGACGATCGCCTCATGTCGCTTCGCGTCCCCCGTCGTGGTAATCTTGACGATCTCCACGTCGAGTCCGAGTTTCACGAGCGCGTCGCGCGTCCACGTCGCTTGCCACATTGCCAACGCGCTGGGACGCGTTCCTAAGCGTATCGTTTTCATTCGTGTTTAACCGTTCCTCGAGCGATTTCACTTAGGAAATTTCTTGAGGTAAACGTTCTTGATCTGAACCTTCATCGGCTCGCCGACGTGAAGCTGCCAGCCCAAAACGCCGCTCGCGCGACGCACGTCGTCCTTGTCTTCGTCGATGAAAACGCTCGTCACTTTACCGTTGATCTTATGGACGAAGACGTAGCCGTGCGCGGAAACTTCGTAGTGGTTCCAGTCTTCGACGTTGACGTTCGCGCGAATCTCTTCAGGCGTCGCAAAGGTCGCGACCGTTTCGATTTTTCCTTCCGGCGTCACGCGGCTGACCGTTCCAAGGTTCGCAAGAATCCCGCGGAAAGCTTCGCCGTACATGATGCCCGCGTACGTCGCGTCGCCGTCGAAGTCCGCCTGATAACCGCCCATGCGATACTTGTTCGGCTTTTCAAGAAACCATCCGCGATAATAGCAACCGGAGTTGCCCCAGTTGCTGATCTTATAGTCGAAACGCAGTTCGAAATCGCCGATTTCCTGATCTTCGGAATAATACAGCGCCTGATTGACGGTGATTTTCTTGTCCGAATCGTTCGTCTTGCCGGTGATCGCGCCGTCTTCGACTGACCAGAGATTGGAATCGCCGACCCAACCGGTCAGGTCGGTGCCGTTAAAGATCGAGACAAAACCGTCGTCTTGCGCGTTCGCTAGCGCGGTAAAGGAGAAGAGAAGGGCGGTAAGAGCCGAAAAAAATACGCGTTTGTTCATATTAACGTCCTCAGGGGGTTGGAGTTGGCGACGCTCAAGAGCGAGCGACGCGTTAGTTTTGGGGGTGGGAAACGACCTCGCATTCAGGCAAGGCCTCGCGGAGACGAGCCGCTCCCGTTTCCGTGATCGCGGTGCGCGTCACGTGCGTTTTCTTGAGTTTGGAAAGCTTTGCAATCTCGTCGACGCAGGCGTCGTCAAGGGAGCTGCGACCGACGTGAAGGAAGGTCAATTCGGTGAAGCGCGAGAGATTGGACGCGCAAGAAGGCGTGAGTTGCGCGTCGTCGAGGTTCAACCAAGTAAGGCGATCGGCGAGGGGAAGTATCGCGACGACCCCCGAGTCTCCAGCTTGGGTCTGATACAAGTTGAGTTTCGTCAATTTCGCGTAGCCCTTCGTCCAATCGACGGCGGCGAGCTCCGCGCCCGTCGCGGGGGATCCGCTGACGTCAAGATCAACGAGCGACGGGGCGGCGGAGAGCGCTTTGAGCGCGAAAAGGGGGAAGGTTCCGTCTTCGAGTCGCAAGCGCGTCAATCGGAGCTTCTTGAGTTTCGGGGCGCGCGCGAAGCGTTCGAGAGCGCTTTCGACGTTCGCGCTCTTTTCGAGTTGCGCGTGGAGCCAGAGGAATTCCGTCAAGTCGGGAAGTTGTGAGAACGCGTCGAGTCCCGACGCTAAAAGAAGGCCTTCACCGCGCACAACCTTGACTTTGCTCCACTTTTCACGTTCCGCGTCCGTGACGAATCCGGAGAAAACGCCCCCTTTGAGTTCGACGGTCGTTCCCTTCGCGTCGAAGGTCGCCTCTGCGGCGACGTAACACGGGGAGGGAAGCGTCGGTTCCGACTGCAGAGAAGCGACGACTCGGGGATGAACGCTTGGTTCGGCGGCTGGTACCGGGAACTCCGTCTCTTGCGTCGCGACGACGGGGGCGTCGTCGATAAGAAGGACGTTGGATTCGCGTTGACACGAGGCGTTGGCAAAGAGGAGAACGCTCAGAACGCCGACGGTACAAAAGAACGACGATTTACGTATCGTTCGCTGCGTCATGACTAGACTTCCAATTCGATAGTGAGATAATTTTGACCGCGTCATTCCGCTTCCGGTTCTTCCGCGACGGATTCTTCCGCGACGGGCTCTTCTACGACAGGCTCTTCTACGACGGGCTCTTCTACGACGGGCTCTTCTACGACGGGCTCTTCTACGACGGGCTCTTCTACGACGGGCTCTTCTACGACGGGCTCTTCTACGACGGGCTCTTCTACGACGGGCTCTTCTACGACGGGCTCTTCTACGACGGGCTCTTCTA
>CAVGEG010000069.1:0-14979 GCA_963628165.1 Paratractidigestivibacter sp.
GCCTTGTCCTATCGGCTTGAAATTGCGACGAAACGTTACGTCAAACTTCTCACCAGTTATGAATTAGCGGTTCTCTCGTACGCGAACGCTTCCTATGACGCCGCGATGGAACGCCTGAACGACGATTCCCTCCGATATGCGCGCAATGCGAACGAATTGGTCTCGGGGGACGAGATCCGAAACGCCGCCAACTATCTCCGCGGCAGGCTTCTCGAAAGAAAAACCGACTGGAACGCCGCCGTCTCGAGATTAGCCTCCGGACATGATTACGGCTCTAGAGTTCGCGCAAAATGGATCGCCCAAACCGCCAATATCCCCCTTCCCAACCAGCTAACCGAACCCGCTGAATCGATCGGCAACGCGTCCCCTGAAGACGCGACTCAGCCTGACGAACCCGCCGCAGACACACCCGTTGAGGAAACTGCCGCCGAATCGCAGGACGCCGTCGAAACGACGTCTGAGGCCGCGCCTCAACCCGACGAACCCGTCGCGGACGCGCCCGTTGCAGAAGAACCTCAAGTTCCTGCAGACGAACCGGCTGTCAAGGATCCTGCCGATCAAAACTGACGTTTTTGCGTCATTGTCATACTTTCACGCTCTCAACGGTCTCTTCCGGTGAGAGCAAATTTTTGGTTGTCGCGCTAGTCGCGCGTTTTTTTTAAGCCTATTGAAACCATGCTTTATACCAAGGACAATTGGGGAGCGCTTCCCGCTGGATGGACTCGCTCGCATCTACTAGGTCTTGAAGACCTTTCCACTCAAGAAATCACGATTCTACTTGACCTCGCGCAACGTTTCAGAAACGACGTTCTTGAATCGCCTGACAATTTACGCAAAATTCCGCTCCTTAACGGCAAGGGAATCGTCAACCTCTTCTTCGAAAACTCGACGCGAACGCGCACGAGCTTCGGACTCGCAGGTCGTCGACTCGGCGCGGAAGTCATCGACTTTACCGCCGGAACGAGTAGCGTCGCTAAGGGTGAAACGGTCGTCGACACCGCTAAAAACATCCAGTCGATGGGAATCGACGCCGTCGTCGTGCGACACGTCTGCCCCGGCGTTCCGCAACTCCTCGCCAAAAGTCTCAAAGGCTGCGCCGTCGTCAACGCAGGAGACGGCGCCCACGAGCACCCTTCCCAGGGACTTCTCGACGTCCTCACCATTCGTCAAAGCTTCGGCTCTCTTAAAGGCCTGAAAGTCGCGATCGTCGGCGATATCGCGCACAGCCGCGTCGCTCGCTCGAACATCTACGCGCTCCAAAAACTCGGCGCCCAACCGATCGTTTGCGGCCCTTCAACCCTCGTCTCCTCCTACTGGAAGGATCTGGGCGTTGAAACGAGCAATTCGCTAGACGAGCTCCTCGGCGAAGTCGACGTCTTCAACCTTTTGCGCGTTCAATTTGAACGTCTCGTCGCCAGTCCGTTCCCCTCCGTTCATGAATACAGCAAGCTCTACGCGATGAACGCCGAACGACTCGCGCGCTGCAAGGGCAACGTCTTGATCCTCGCCCCTGGTCCGATCAATCGCGGAGTCGAGATCACTCCAGACGTCGCCGACGGTCCCCATTCGGCGATCCTCGACCAAGTTACCAACGGCGTCGCTGTAAGAATGGCGATCCTTTGGGCCGTTTTGTCGGTCGCAAGCGCTCAAAAATAAGCGCTTCCGGACGCTTCATGAAATTATTCCCTCGGGTGCGCGGGGATCACGACGTTCGCGGCGCGACCATTATTGACGCGAAACGTATATATCGTCTGAGAAACTCAGACGGAGACGACAAATATGTCAAAGTCTATCTTCATTGAAAACGGGCGAATCATCGATCCTTCTCAGAAGCTCGACGCTGTAGCAAATCTTCTCGTTATCAACGGTAAAGTGGCCGGAATTAACGTCGATCCCGCTGGCGTTTCCCCGGAAATGCCGCGTTACGACGCGAAGGACAAGCTCGTCCTCCCTGGACTTGTCGATATGCACGTCCATCTTCGCGAACCGGGATACGAAGACGCGGAAACGGTCGCGTCCGGTTCTTTAGCCGCCGTCGCCGGCGGATTCACCACCATCATTTGTTGCCCTAATACCAATCCTCCGATCGACACGACTGCGAACGTCGCCTTGATTCGCGAACTCGCTTCGAAGGCGCGACGATGCAACGTCTACCCGATGTGTTGCATCAGCAAGGGACGCAAGGGCCAAGAAATGGCGGAGCTTGGACTCCTTTTCGAAAACGGAGCCATCGCGTGTAGCGACGACGGTTCCTCCGTTGAAGACGACGCCCTTATGCGCCGCGCCCTTTCATACTGCAAAATGTTCGACAAAGCCGTCCTCTGTCACGAAGAATCGAGCGCCTTAGTGCGCGGCGGCGTCATGCACGAAGGATGCGTCTCCAATATCCTGGGTCTTGGCGGAATGCCCGCGGTCGCCGAAGACGTCATGGTTGCTCGCGATATCGCCCTCGCCGAGAGCGTCGACGGAAGGCTACACATCATGCACGTCTCCTCCGAAGGCGCCATCGCCTTCATTCGACGCGCTAAAGCACGCGGCGTAAAGGTCACCGCCGAAGTCACCCCGCATCATCTCACGCTCACCGACAAAGAGTTGTGCTCCTTTGACTCCAACTACAAAATGAATCCGCCTCTTCGTAGCGCCAGGCACGTGAAGGCTTGCATCGACGGACTCGTCGACGGAACGATCGACGTCATCGCGACAGATCATGCGCCGCACACCGCTGAAAAGAAGCTCCAAGAGATCAACGTCGCGCCTTTCGGAATCATTGGGCTCGAAACCGCGTTGTCGCTGTGCATCGAAGCCCTCGTAACGCCAGGCCTGCTGTCGTGGTCGCAACTCGTCGAGAAAATGTCCCTCAATCCTTCGAGAATCCTCAGGCTTAAGAAAGGAACCCTGCAAGAAGGCGCCGACGCCGACGTCACCGTCGTCGATCCGGAGTTGCAATGGACCTTCACTCCGAACCTGAACCATTCTAAGAGTTCGAACTCCCCGTACTTCGGACGTTCCTTTAAGGGACGCGCCGTTGCGACGATCGTCGACGGTGAAATTCGATATACGTTCTAATTCCTCATTTCGGCGCTGTGAGAGTGGCGCCTATTTTTTTAGTCGCTTATGGAAATAAAAAAACGCTCGTCTTACCAACGAGCGTCTTTTTATGCTCAGGCCTGAACGTAGTCGCGTTCAAGGCGTTGAATTCAGGTTATACCTCCGTGGGTACGATACGGGGTCATATGGCTGGGTTGATCCATCATCCATATGCGTTCCCACGTTTCTTCCGATTGACGCAGGTCCTCTGACGTATTGTAGAGCTGCTGCGTTCTTTTTGCCGGGTCTCCGGAATAAGCCGGAAGGACACATCCGACAGACCCCAGGGTCAGGGCTCCAAGCAACAGCGACAGTAAGAATTTACGCATCGCGCTTCTCCTCCGTGATATGAAACGTCCGCCTGTCCATACTACGCGACCAGCTCCGAACGTCTCGGAATTATCGATACAAAGAAAACGAAGGCGCTTTGAAGTCGCTCTCGTCTTCTTCATGCTAGGCTCTTTATCGACGTTCTTATCGTTGCGACTGTAGCGAAATTATCGATTTTGAAAAATTCCGCCCAACCCTCGCGTTCCGAGGGTTATGTACGACGCGTCGTTAAAAACGTCTCTAAGTCTATCGGCGAAGCGCGTTAAAATTCTTTAATGAATCGTCTGGATTTCCGCGTGAATTCGTTCAGGAAAGCTTTTTAATCGTTTCCTCAACGAGAGCCACGTCCGCTTGAGTGTTCACGCCAAGGCATTCCACTTCCCTCAAGACGGGAAGCGCGAGAACCTTCTTCCCCTTCTCAAGAAGGATTGAAGGAACATCCGTGATGTAATATTCCTTCTGAGCGTTATTCGTGCGCAAACTACTCAAAGAGGTCAAGAGATCGGGCGTATTGAAAATGTAGTAGCTGATGTTGATCTCTTTGATCTTGCGCTGTTCGTCCGTCGCGTCCTTCTCTTCGACGACCCCATAGAAGTTGCCAGACTCGTCACGAAGAATACGGCCCATTCCAAACGGATCCTCTTTGTACACCGTGCCGAGAATGCACGACGTCCCGTCCCCGACGTTCTTCTCATACTCTTCGAAAAGTCTAACGACGGAGCTACTCTGAAGCATCGGGTTATCGCCCGCAATAATGAAGACGGGGCCGTCAAATCCTTCAAGTTGTTCGCGGCACGACATGACGGCGTGACCGGTACCCAAAAGTTCTTTCTGTTCCACAAACTTCACGTTCGGACGCGATTTAATCGCGTCGCGGACAAGATCGCCTTTGAACCCGACGACAACGACGATTTCGTCGACTCCCGCTGCGTCGAGCGCATCGAGAACATAATCGATCATCGGCTTACCGCACACGGGAAAAAGCACCTTAGGCAAGTCAGACTTCATGCGCGTCCCTTTACCCGCGGCGAGAACAACAGCTTTTTTGACTTTGGCGTTCATTTTCATTCACCTTTAGTTAATTTTACGTACAATGCTCCGTCCGAAGATTAGTGCACAATCTGACTAATGATGTCGGCGTTGGATGGGAATCGAGAGAGGGTTGCGGTCAACTGACTCATTGCTTCAACGGGATCGCGTTGCAAGAGCGAACGTCTAATATAGCTCGCAACGCGAAGTTCCGGAGGACTTAGAAGCATTTCCTCGCGACGCGTTCCAGATTGCGTCACGTCGATCGCCGGCCAAATGCGACGATCCGCAAGACGGCGATCAAGGACAAGCTCCATGTTCCCTGTTCCCTTGAATTCTTGGAAGATCAATTCGTCCATTCGGCTTCCCGTATCGATCAAAGCCGTCCCGACAATCGTCAACGATCCGCCCTTGCGAATTACCTTACCGGACTCGTCGCAAATGTCCTCAAGCTGACGCGCCGAAGAGAAGATCTTTTTCGGAACGTCCATCGCCTTAATGTCGACGCCGCCCGTCATCGTTCGACCGGTGTTGCCAACCCATTTGTTGAACGCGCGCGCCAAACGCGTGATCGAGTCGAGAAGGAGAAAAACGTCCTTACCCATCTCCGCAAGGCGCTTGCACCGCGTAATCACAAACTGCGCCAATCGAATATGGCTTTCCAGCTCGCAATCGAGGCTACTCGAAATGACCTCCGCGTCGACCGAACGGCTGAAGTCCGTGACTTCTTCAGGACGTTCGTCGATCAAAAGGACGGTCACGTGAACGTCGGGATAATTCTTGCACACGGCCTGGCAAATCTGCTGAAGGAGCATCGTCTTTCCAGAACGAGGAGGGGCGACGAGAAGCGCGCGCTGACCTTTGCCAAGGGGCGTCAAAACGTCCATGACGCGCGTCGAAAGAGGGCCGCCGGGCCATTCAAGACGAAGCATATCGTGAGGCGTCACGGGGGTAAGATCGTCAAAGTGAGGAACGGAAATGTAATCCTCGGGAGACATTCCGTCGACGTCGTAGATCGCGCAAACGCGAGGACCGTTGTTTCCGACTCCAGGTCGAACGTCCGCTTCGATATGCACCCCTTCGCGCAGACCAAGTCGAGAAATCGCGCCACACGAAACGAAGGGATCATACCTATGACGGATGTAATTATCTTTAGGATCGCGGAGAAAGCCAAAACCGTTCGGATGCATCTCAAGGACGCCGTGAGCGTGATAGTTGCCGTATTCGTCAAAATTGACGGGCGTCTGAGGAAGACGCGCGTTCGGGCCCGTCTCCTTGGGAGAAAGAGGACTCGATGAATTCTGTTGACGACGCGGAAAACCGTTCCCCGCCCCCATTCGATTCTGAGAAGAACCTCTATGATATTGTCCCAGCTGACCTCGAGAAAAATCAGGCCCGTCGATGTTCCCGTAACGACCGCCGTACGAGTCTCCCAAAGCGCCCGCGCTTGAATATTGCTGATTATTCATCGAATAATCTTTTTTGATCCCAACCCGCTTATGATCTAATTTTCTACCGCGTTGGTTACGATTCTCGTTCATATCTCCACTATCCCCTAAAATGGGCTTTCCTATCCATAGAACACATGTCCGTCTTGGACTCTTCTAAACGTCTGGAAATTAACTTTATACTAAAAAAACGCTAGCCGACCGCTACGCCATTCTTCTATCTAATTCACACAAGAAAAGGCAACCCAGGACGTAATAATAATCCCAAAATCGAAAAAACGATTCGAAAGGACGTCCATACATCGCAACATTTCTTCAATAGTAGCGAAAGTTCGTCTTGTAATAGGTATGCGACGCGAAATTCCCAGCAAAGACGAGAATTTCCTCCCGCGCGGAATCACGCGGTTTGTCTAAAGAATGAAAACCAAACGCAAAGCGCAGATCCCCTGTGGCGAACTACCAAAAGCGACGGCGTCATCTTTTTAAAATTATAAAACTATCCAAGGATCATTATAAAAGAGAATAACCTATGTCAATAAATTTTACCAAACAAAAAAAGTTTTTTCTCGAAATATCGACAGAAAGTTCGGATTTTTCATCCGCCATATCGAAGGGCGTCCCTCAAGAATCTTGGGGACGACCTTAAAAATTAACCGACGTCTCCAAGATCTAGTGTCTTGCCATATCGCGCCAAAACCTGACGTCGCAACGCCTCGTGCTCAAGTTCCGACAGACCGGGGTCGCGTTGAACGATCTCGATCGCGTCTTCTCGAGCGCCTTCGATAAGTTCGCGATCCTTCGCAAGATTCGCAACGCGAAGTTGCGCCGAACCGTGTTGCTTTTGACCGAAAAGTTCGCCCGGACCGCGCGCCGCGAAATCTTTCTCCGCTAACTCGAATCCGTCGGTCGATTCAGTAAACGACGTCAGACGTTCGAGCGCTTCCGCGCGATTCGACTCTTCCCGCTTTTTCTCGCCGTCGGTCTTTTTACGTCGCGAAGTTTTTCGATCTTCCTCCGCCGCGTTTGGCTCCTCGTTCGTCGGCACGACCCCGCAAAAGCCGGGATACTCCCCTCGCGTTACTCGACCGCGAAGCTGATGAAGCTGCGCGAGTCCGAACCGCTCCGCGTTTTCGATCGTCATCAGCGTCGCGTTCGGCACGTCGATTCCAACTTCAATTACCGACGTCGCGACGAGAATCTGAAGTTCGCCGCGACGGAACGACCGCATGATCTCCTCTTTTTGCGCCGCCTTCATACGACCGTTCAGAACGCCGATCCGATAGTTCTTAAAGAGCCCTGAGGAGAGTTCCCGGTAAACGGAATCGACCGTACGAAGAGGCGTCTTGACGCGTTTCTGACGCCCGTCGTTACACTCCTCCTTCTCCAGGGACTCCCACCGCGTCCAACGCGCGGGCGCAACCGCCTCCTCTCCGGAAGACGCGCCAAATTCGCGCGATTCGAGAGACGTTCCATACTCTTCCTCGTCGACGCCATCCTCCGCGACGCGCGGCACGACAAAATACGCCTGTCGACCTTCGTCAACTCGAGATTTGACGAATTCAAGCCAGCTGTCGCGCGTCTTGCGCGTCACGATCGAAGTCGTCGGCGGACGACGATTCGGAGGGCCGCCGCGCATCGTCGACACGTCGAGATCTCCGAAAAAGGTCATCGTCATACTGCGCGGAATCGGCGTCGCCGTCATTACAAGATAGTGCGGCTCAAGCTCCGACGCTCCCTTCAAAAGCGCGCGCTGACGCACGCCGAACTTGTGTTGCTCGTCGATAACGACAAGTCCTAGACGTTTAAACTTGAGTTCGTTGCAAACGAGCGCCTGAGTACCCACGACGATATGCGCCGCTCCAGTCGAGAGCGCTTCTTCGACGACGGCGCGATCGCACGCGCGTTGACCGCCAAAAAAAGGCGCGACCCGCGTCGACGTCCCCGCCAAAAGGCGCTCCAACGTTCGAAAATGCTGACGCGCGAGAGTTTCCGTCGGCGCCATCAACGCCGTTTGCGCTCCGTTCGCCGCCGCCTGAAGCGCCGCGTAGATCGCCACCGCCGTCTTACCTGAGCCCACGTCGCCTTGCAAAAGGCGATTCATCGGCGAGGGACGCCCCATATCGAGCGAAATTTCGCGAATCGCTTGATTCTGCGCTTCCGTAAATTCAAAAGGAAAAAGACGACGAATCCGCGAATCTGTCTTCGCGCTCCCCGGCAAGGACGGCGCTTTCATATTCGCGCGGCGACGCGTTCGGCAAATCGCCAGCGCAAGCTGTAAAACAAGAAGTTCTTGATACGCGAAGCGTCGGCGGCCATACTCTGATTCCTCCGGCGTCGACGGATAATGCATTAGTCGGATCGCCGATCCAATCGGCGCTATATCCCGACGAAGGCGAAGCGTTTCAGGGAGCGCCTCTGGCACAAGATCGGGGAGCGTCTCGAGTACGTTGCGAATCACCCGTTGAAGTTGCGCTTGAGAGAGTCCTTCCGTCAGAGAATAAATCGGAAGAACATATTTTTCCTCGCCCGTCTCAGGATCCGTCGTTCCCCCCTGAGTCGGAAGATCTAACCCCGCGTCGAGGTAAGTAAGCTTCGGGTGCGAAAATTGCCAACGTCCGTTCGTCTTTTTCGGCTTGCCCGTTAGAATTAAAGGGCGCCCCTCGGCGAAGGAGCCGGAGATATACGGCATGCTGAACCACAGAGCTTCGACGCGATCTCCCTGCGCGTTCACAGTTAAACTCGTCAGGGGGCCCCGCCGCGTATAGCGCGTTTGCCAATACTCGATAGAGCCGACGATCGACTGCACCGAATCGTCCGTGAGAGATGCGACGTCGCGACGTAGCGTTATCTCGAGATAATCGCGCGGGAAGTAAAAGAGCAAATCGCAGGCGCGACGCAGTCCGAGACGCGCTAAGAACTCCGCGCGCGCAGGGCCTACTCCTTTGACGTACGCCGCCGGAGCATAAAGCTCGTTGCGACTCTCTTCGGAGCCTTCGCGACGCGCGGACTGTCCGAATTTGTAGGCGTCCATAAAACGTTCTTCCCTCGCTCTAACCTAAAAATACGCTCATTCCTCAGAAGACGACGCCTGATCGTTCCCCGCGCGGTAGGCGTTGTTGAGGGAATCGACGCGTTCCAAATCCGTTTCCGCTTCCGCGTCGCGGCCAAGCTGCTTATACACGCCCGCGCGTTCAAAGCAGACGTCTGCGTCAAGAGGATTGATTTCATGCGCGCGCGACAAGTCGTAAAGAGCAGACTCCCAATCGCCGACGCTCTTAAAGTGTAGTCCTCTGTACTTATACGCCGAGAAGCACTCGGGATCCAGCTCCAGCGCTTGATTAAAATCGGAAAGCGCGGCGTCCCAATTCCCTGCCGATTCGTAGATGCGACCGCGCGTCGCGAAGTTCATCGGGTTGAGACGCTCGAGTTCGATCGCTTTTGTTAAGTCTTCTATTCCAAGCGCGTACTCTTCCCGCTTCTGACGCAGAAGACCGCGATTCACGTAGTAGCACGGTTGCGTCGGCTCGCTTTCTACGCAACGATTCAAATCGTCGAGCGCTTCGTCAAGCTTGCCGAGACGCGCGTACGCGTATCCGCGATTCCCAAGGGTCGCCATTCGACGCGAGTCGATCGCCAGCGCCGCGTTAAAATCTGCGACCGCCTCCTCGTACTTCCCAAGCCCAAGACGCGCTTCCCCGCGCCCGGCCATCGCGCTGACTATCCGCGAATCGCGATTAAGAGCCTCGGAAAAATACTTTTCTGCGTTCGCGTAGTCTCGTTCGCGAAGCGACGTCTCGCCAAGCCCCGCGTACGAAGGCGCAAAATCAGGCTTCAACTCCACCGACTTATGAAAACAAGCCGCCGCCTCGGAAAGGTCGTTCTCATTCAGGCGTTCAATCCCCGTATGCCAATATTCCTCCGCCTGACGACGCGCGTCCGAGCACCCGACCAGCGTAAAAAGAAAACACGTCGACGCTACCAACGCGATAAGACTCTTAAATTTCTCCATGACTCTTTCCTCCTAACGGCGCTTCATGCGCATGATTCGTCAACGGGGACGTTCGAATAATTGGACAAGCTTGGCGACGTTCGGCGACGTAGTGAGCGCGACGACCAAATCGTTCTCGCAAAACTTAAACTCGGCGCACGGCATCATCGCTGTGTTGTCGCGCACGACGGAAACAATCAGCGTCGGACGCGGCGTCGGAAGATCGCGAAGTTCGCGGCGCGTCGCCTCGGAACCGCCTCCGACCTCTATTTCTAATACCTCCACGTCGCCGTTGAGGATTCGCGAATTTTGGAACACAAGCGCGCCCGCGTGCATAAATCCTTCCGCCTGTCGCGCCATCACGTCATATGGACTCACCGCTTCGGAAACGCCAAGTTTTGAGACGATCCCCGCGTAGTCGCCGTGTTTTACAACCGCCACGCACTTGCGCGTCCCTAATTCCAGCGCTTCGACACACGCCATAATATTGTTTTCGTCGTCCCCCGCGCACGCGATGAAAAAGTCCGCTTTTCCCGCCCCCTGCTCGTCGAGGGTCGTACGACGACGCCCGTCTCCGTGCACGATCGTCGCCGCGTTGCCAAATTGACGCGCCAAGTAATTGCACCGTTCAAAGTTGCGCTCGAATATCTTAACGTCGTAACCGCGGTGGCAAAGAATCCGCGCCGTGTTCAACCCGATCTCGCCTCCCCCCGCGACTAACACGTAAGGACGAAGCGCCGAACCGGTCAGAAGCGTCTTCTTAACCCGTTCGACTTGAGCGCGCGTTCCCATCAGCGCAACACGATCCCCGAGGACAATCTTGTCCGTCGCCGTCGCGATCTTCGAGAGACCGTCACGTGTAATCGCGCCCACGCGAACGTCGCTCGAGAGCTTCAACTCGCTTAAAGGACGTCCCGTCAAAGAAGACTCGCGCGTTATCAGAACGTCTTGAAGTTCCAGCTCCCCATTCGCAAAATGTTCTATGAGCATCGCGCCAGGTTCGCGAATACGGCTCGCTATTTCAATCGCCGTCAAATAATCTTGCGTCATGAAACGATCAATAAGAAAATGACGCCGGTAATCGAAGGACGTAAAGTCGCGGAACTCGATCGAATTGACGCGCGCTCCGACTCGACCCGCCCCCATCGCGCGCGCGACGCTACCCGCCAAAAGGTTCGTTTCGTCGCTCCCCGTGAGCGCAAAGCAAACGTCCGCCGTCGTCGCCGCCGCTTGAAAAAGGACGCTCGCGTGCAACGCGTTTCCGCAGAGCACGCGAACGTCGTTCAGATCAAGCTCCTGACATAATTCGTGGCGCGATTCAACCACCGTCACGTCATGACGCTGTTCGCTAAGACGTTTCGCGATATAACCGCCGACGGTTCCGCCCCCCAAAACCAAAACTTGCATTGATTTCTCCGACTCCGATAACGCGCAACTCTGTCGATTAAAACAGTAAGCACGTGTTGATTTTACGGTTCTTAACGTTTAACGTCAAGGCGCGTCCGGAAGGAGCTCGAGTAGCTCCGGCGCGTCAAGTCGCTCGCCGATTCGCGTCGCCAGCGAGAAATCCGCCGCCTTATTGTGCGACGCGCGAAGCATGAAACACTGCGCACCCGTGGCGCGCGCTGAGGTCGCCCCAGCGCTACTGTCCTCGAGAACAAGAAGAGAAGCGCAGGAAACGCCAAGTCGCGCCGCCGCTTTCTGATAAATCTCTGGATCGGGCTTACCGCGCGTTATGTCGTCGCTCGTGAGCACAAAATCGACGCGCCCCAACGCCCCGTCCTTCTTCAGGACTTCCGTCGCGACCCGACGCGCGCTCGACGTGCAAACGCAACGCGGCAATCCACGCTTGTCAAGCTCGTCGAAAAGTTCTAGCAATCCGGGAGTCGTCCCATAACCGTCCTTCAACAGCTCGATAAAAATATCTTCCGACTCCGCCTGAAGCGCGCGCCAATCCTCCGAAAGAGAAAAGACTTCGATAAAACGGCGGAAACAATACTCGGGGGGACGCCCCATCACCTCGTCGCAGAGACTCTGGGTGTAGTGGTAACCGCGTCTACTTAAAAGCGTTTCCGCCGCCCGATAATAAACGCCTTCCGTATCGAACATCAGGCCGTCCATGTCAAACGCGACGCCTTGCGCTTTCCAACTCCCTTGCAATTCTTTTTCCAACTCCTCTTCGTCCTTTCTAACAAACGATTGAAAACGCCCTTCACGACGACGCGCGTCCTTCTTCGAATTCAAAGCGCTTCATAAAGTAAACGAGTTCGTCGATCTCGTCGACGCTTCTCTTTTCCGTAAAGGCCAGCAGGATCCCGTCCGGAAGTTCGTATCCACCGACGATTCCCCACTTGTCAAGATACGCAAGCATCCCCTTTGGATCGCGCGTTTTCACGGCAAACTCGCGCCAAAAAGGCGCCGCATGTTGAAAACTAAAACCCGCCTCCAAGAGGGACTGACGCGCGTATTGCGCCGCGAGTCGCGACCGTTCCGAAGCGCGCCGAAGTTCCCGCGGCTCCGTATACGCAAGATGCGTCAGCGTTCGCAAAGCGCCCAGCATGCGCGCGTCCTTCATCTCGTCGTCTCGAAGCGACCGAAAAACCTCCCCTGAACCCGTCGCGTTAAAGAAATAATCGGAACACGCGATAAATCCTAGACGCGCGTAACCTTCCGTCGAATGTATCGGCGCCGTATGCGCGTCGCATACCGTTATATCCGCGCCCCAATCCGCGGGAGAACGCAACGCGGCTAGCACGACTGGATCGACCGTCAACATTAAAAGGGATCCGATCGCCTTAACAGATTCGGAAATTTGCCCCAAGCGTTCCAAAAGACCGTAAAAATTCGGATAACCGACGATCGTAGCCGCGACGCGATCACCTTCTGCGTAAAGCGTCTTACGTAGCGCGTTGACGTCGACAAGACCGTCGCGCGACTCCACCGCGCGAACTTCAAGACTCGCGGCGCGCGCTATCCTATTCAACTCAGAAAGTCGATCGAACCCAAGCGATTCCGACGCCAGAATAAGACGCCGACCCGTCGCACGCGACGCCAACGTCGCGCCGCGCCCCAACGCGCTCCCACCGCAATAGATGGATATCTCTGCATGAGAAGCCCCCGTGAGTCGACAAACCGCGGCGTGGCATCCATTCAACGCGTCCTCAAATTCCCGATCTATCGCCGCGTTCAGACGCGAACTTTGACGATGAAACTCTATCTCCAATACAAGACGCTCCGCCTGCGTCGGGATCGAATGATCGTAATACCCCGCGCCTAAATAGACAGGCCCGTCCGACTGCGCCGCTATCGCCGCTCGTTCTCGACTCTTTGTCAACTCGCGCGATTCTTTCGCATCCTGCGACGCGGCAAGACGCAAAAATACGTCGCTGTAACACGCCCTCTCGTTCTTCGTCTCCACGGAACGTTCTCTCCCCTTTCTAGCTATGCGATTAACTAAGATTAGGACTCCTCGCCCATATCCTTACAAAGATTCTAGCCCTCAATCGCCGACTTCCCCCTCGCAATAAAAAACGCCGCGCTCGAAAGACTCGCGGCGTTTCCTTTAGCAGCGCGCTGTCGAAATCTCACTTCGACACGGGCGCAAACGCTCCGCCGATCACCCATGCGAGATTCGTCGGTTCGTCGGAGGAGAGCGCTAGAAGACCGGTCTCTTGGTCGATCTTGAACGCGTATACCGTTCCCGACTTCTTATTGCTCACGAGAAGCCAATTGCGCGACGGGTCGACCATGAAAAATCGGGGAAAACGACCATTCGTCGAAATGCGTTGCAGAAGTGGCAAGTCGACCGCGTCTTTTCCCGCAAAGATCTGATCCGCGTCAAAGACGACGACGCTATTTTGACCGCGATTACTCGCATACAACACGTGTTTGCCATTCGGAAGTTCGACAACCTCGATCGCCGCCGTTTTGTTTCCGTAAAGATACTCTTTTCCGTCGACAAGACTCTCTTCGTCAGTCAATTTTTCGCGGTATTTCTCCTCGATCGTCGTCCACGTTCCCAAACGCTCGGCGGGCGTTTCACCCTCCTTCGCGTTGAAATTCACGCGGAACGCCGTGACCGTCGACGAAAGTTCGTCGATCGAAAAGACGAGCTGGCGTCCTAGGGCGTCGACGCCAAACGCTAGGTGACGCGGACCTGATCCCGCGGGGGGCGCGAGATGATCGACGACCGGATCGGGCGTCAACACGCCGGTCGTTTCGTCAAGACGCGCAATGTAAATGCGGTCGGCTCCAAGGTCGCTCATAAAGACTCGCTCAACGCCGTCCGTTTCGACAAAGTAGGAGGAATGACCGTACGATTGACTTTGACGACGCTTATTCGGTCCGCTTCCCTTTCCTTCATACTTTGCCGTCACCTTCTCGAGCGCGCCGTTCGAATCCAAGGAAAAAACGGTAAAATCGCCGCTGGAATAGTTCGCCGCCGTCAAAAAACGCGCATCGTCTCGCACGCTGGTATGGCAAACGCCTTGCCCCGTCGTTCCCATTCCGTTCAAAACGCTCAGACGCCCCGTTTTCGGATCGATCGCGCACGAATAGGCGTTCGCCCACCCGTCGGAACCGTCGAGAGAGCCGACAAACCAAAGGCGATCCCCTTTCGTCGGCGTCGTCGCAAGGTAACCGGAAGACTTCGCCTTAAGCGCGAGAGAAACGTCGTGAGTTTGACCCGTTTCGGTATCGAAACGCCCAACGTAAATTCCCTCGGACTGCGGAATCCCCGACTCCTTCATCTCTTCGGTCGGTTTGTCCGTCGACGTTCCAAAATAGACCCAATACTCTTCGCCTTGCGCGGTCGTAAGAAAAGTAAAACCGAACGCCAACGCTGAAAAGACAAATGCCGCTATCCGACGATCTGAACTCATGACATACCCTCTGCGCGTCTTAATCTGTAAACGAGTCTTTCAATAAATTTTTATTGAATCATATCGAGACGCCCTTGAAAAATCAAGAGCCGAGAAAAAGAGAGAGAACAATCGCCCGATTTTCGACGCTCTCTTGACTTTTGATTTTGTTTCTGCTAAAACCTTGACGCAACAGTTGCTTCCTTCTCCTGTTAAGCGTTCTTTTTTTACACTACAA
>CAVGEG010000069.1:14989-15908 GCA_963628165.1 Paratractidigestivibacter sp.
GCCTTACACCGACCGCAAACTCCGCGTCGGTCTCGTCGGATACGGATTCTGCAAATTCTCCGCAGAGTTCGAATTCCAAAATCATCCGAACGTTGAAGTCGTTGCCGTCTCTGATCTTTTCCCCGATCGATGCGCCGAACTCGCCAAGGCGGTCAAGTGCGAAAAAACCTATCCGTCCCTTGAGGAAATGGTCAGAGACGATTCGATCGAAGCGATATTTTGCGCAACCGACGCTCCTTCGCACGCGCGTCACGCGATCCTCTGCCTGGAACATGGAAAGCACGTCTGCCACGCCGTCCCCGTCTTCTACGGCGATCCGAGCGACGCCGACAAGCTCTACGAAACCGTTAAGAAAAATAGCGGATTGAAATACGCAATGTTCGAAACCTCTGTTTTCCACGACGACCTCTACGCGATGGAAAAAATTTACAAGGCGGGCGGATTTGGACGCATCGTCTATTCTGAAGGCGAATACTGCCACACCAAAGAACCGAACGCCCCATCCTATCCTTCCTACAAAAACAGACAAAAAAACGGCATGCCTCTCTGGTATCCGACGCACGCGACCGCCTATTACGTTGGCGTCACCCACAAGGCCTTCACGGAAGTTAGCGCTCAGCCCGTCTACAATCGTTTCCCCGGAGCCGATCCAAATAAACTCGTCGGCGAAATCGCCCTTCTTAGAACCGAAGAAGAAGGTATCTCGCGCATGATGTGCTGCCACTGCCACGGAATCTATCTCGAAGCCGGACGCGTCCGCGGCGAATTGGGCGGCTTCGACGCGACTTATCGGCCCGTCGAAGAGGCCTTCACGGGCGTTTCCGACGCGGTTAAGGTCGTCAAATCCCTCGGCAACTCGATTAAAAAACCCGCCCTTCCGCCGAGCGTCGCCGCTGGAAGCCACGGCGGATCTCACGGG
>CAVGEG010000070.1:0-15708 GCA_963628165.1 Paratractidigestivibacter sp.
AACGTACCGCGGCGAAAAAACGTCGATCGACTGGAAGGCGGGCGCGCTGACTCTTCCGACGATCGAAGGGAGCAAAGCGTCGGGCGCGCGCCTGGTTGCGATCGGGTTGACGTCTTCCGGCTTGCGAGGCCTGGGGAGCGCGACGCGCGACGGCGAGAAAATACGCCCCGATTTAGTGCTGTGCGACGATCCGCAGGACGCGAAATCCGCGCAAAGCGAGGAGCAGACGGAGACGCGCGAGCGCATCATTAAGGCGGATTTGTTGGGCCTGGCGGGCCCTTCAAAAAAAATTGCTATGCTGGTAACGATTACCGTTTTACAGGAGGACGACCTGGCGGAACGTCTTCTGGATCATGCGCGCAACCCGGATTTTAAGGGAAGGCGTTATAGGCTTGTCGACGGGTTGCCTTCGGCGTTGAATCTGTGGAAACAATACCAGGATTTAAGGGCGTTAGATTTAGAGGACGGCGGGGACGGGGGCAAGGCCACGGAATTCTACGCGCTAAACCGCGCCGCGATGGACGCGGGTTGCGTTCCGACGTGGCCCGCGCGCTTTAATTCCGACGAAGTCTCGGCGGTACAGAACGCTATGAACCTTTACTTCCGCGACAAAACGGCCTTTCTTACGGAGTATCAGAACGAGCCCGTCGGCGTGGGCGCGTCTGTTTCGTCGATCGAACGCGCGACGCTTTCGGCGGCTCTTAGCGGCTACCCCTTCGGGTTTATCCCGTCTTCCGCGGCGTTCCTCACCGCGTTTATAGACGTTCACAAGACTCTTTTATATTGGGCTCTTTGCGCGTGGTCATTTGACTTCGACGGCGCGGTCGTCGACTACGGAACATATCCCCGCCAAGCGCGGGCCGTGTTCAAGATGGCCGACGCGTGGCCCGACCTCTTCACGGAGTCGCAGACAAGCGCGTTGAACATAGCCGTATGGAACGGCCTAGAAACGTTGACGCGCGAGCTGTTTAGAGGAGACTACCGCCGCGAGGACGGCGCGAATATAGAGCTGGAACGGCTGGGAATTGACGCGGGCTGGGGTCAGACTCACGACCTGGTGTTGAACTTCATACAACAGCACGAAAGACGCGCCAATCTCTTTCCGTCGCTGGGGAAGTTCTACAGCGCGACGACGCGGCAAATAGACGAATATAACGCGTCAAAGAACGTTCGCCGCGGCGATCACTGGCTCTTCTATCGTAACGCGAAAAAAGCCCCAACGGGGCAGATTATATATGATTCCAATCATTGGAAGACGCGTCTTTTTCTGGCCCTTAACGCGAAGCCTGGAGACGCCGGGCGGCTGATCGTCGACGGAGGAATTGAAGACCATGAGCTATTGATTAAACACCTGGGGGCGGAGTATGCGATCCAGGACGAAGCGCGAGGTGTACGGAAGGACGTGTGGAAGGCGCGCGCCAAAGGCTGGAAGGACAACCACTTCTTGGACTGTCTTGTCGGGTGCAACGTCGCCGCGTCCTTTAACGGAGCGAAAGAGTTAGGCGGGTATTCCGAAGAGGCTAAACCGTCGCGTCGTCGGCGGTCGTTTGAAAACATCCGCAAGTATTCGATTTAACGAACATCGAGATTCAATTTGACGGAGGATGGCGTGAAGGAGAAAGAAAAACAAGACCTAAGAGACCAGCTACTCGGGGCGAAGAAGATCCAGACGGACGCGGGGACGGTGGAAGAACGGAGCGCGGAAGAAGTCGAGAAGGCGTTGAAGCTTTTGGAGCGTATTGACGCGACGAACGCGTTCTCCGGCGGGCGCAAGCGTTCCCAATTGTCGCGTCTCGGAATATACGGACGGTTTAACCAATGAACAACAGAAAACCCTTCAAGGAGCGTTTGACGCGCGCGTTCAACGCATTAAGGGGGCGCGGATACTACGCGGCGCAGAGGTTCGACGGCGCGCGATTCACCCCCGCCGACCGCGGAACGTGGGCGCACGTCGACCTCTTGTCGATCGACTCGGCAAACGACAAAGCGACACGGGAGAGGATACGCGGACGCGCCCGCTATGTCGTCGCCAATAACGCGTACGCGGCGGGCGCCGTGCAGGCCGTGGTTAACGCATGCGTCGGAACGCGCCCGCGCATCCAGTTATACACCGACGACCTAGCCCCCGCGGCGATCTCGATGATAGAAGCCGATTTCATGGAATGGGCGGCGGCGGTCAACTTGCCGTCAAAGTTGCGCGCGAGCAGATTTGCGCGATTCGTCGACGGCGAGGCTTTTCTTGTCTTCTACACGAACAAGAGGCTGGAGACTTCGTGCGGCGTGAAACTTGATTTGAAGCCTATTGACGCCGACCGCGTCACGTCGGACTACTTCGCCCCACTGTCTCATGACGTCGACGGCGTATTTTTAGACGAATACGGCAACGCGTTAAAATACCGCGTCTTAGATCGCCACCCCGGCGACGCGAAGAGCTTAGAGAATTTGAACGAGGCGACGATCTACGACGCGTCGCGCGTCTGCCACTGGTTTAATCAACAGTATCCCGAACAACACCGCGGCGTCTCGGAATTGGCGCCCGCGCTTGAACTGTTCGCGCTGATCGACCGCTATTCAAAGGCGGTTGTGCAGGCGTCGGAGACGGCGGCGGACATCGCTATGGTATTTACGACCGATTCCGTAAGCGACGAAGGCGCGTATTCTATCGACGAAGCCCCGCAGGCCGCGCAAGGGGACGGGCCGCCGTTCGCGCAAATCCCGTGGTCGCGCGGCATGACGATGACCGCGCCGGAAGGCTGGAGCGTGAAGCAGGTAAACGCAGAACAACCTTCTTCGTCTTACTCGATGCTTGTTAATGAGGTATTGGCGCAAATCGGAGCGTCAATCGGCGTGCCGAAGCTGCTGATGAAGAACAGCGCGGAAAATTACAACTACTCTTCCGCCCGCGTCGACTTGCAGCAGTTTCAGATAAGAACGCGGCTAGACCGTCAGACGCTAACGGCGAGCGTTTTAAATCCAATCTTCCGCGCATGGTGGAGCGAGTACAAGGCCATTGCAGGGGTATCTGCCCGCATTCGGTGCGAATGGTTTTTTGACGGCTTTTTTCACGTCGATCCCCTCAAAGAGGCCAACGCGTCGCGCGTTCGGCTGGAGTCGTTAACGTCGACCTACAGCGACGAGATCGGCGCGCGGGGGTTAGACTGGGAGCAACAACTGCACGAGCTGGCGCGCGAGAAGGCGTTGATAAAACGCCTTGAAAAACAATACGGCGTCAGGCTTTCCGCCGTTGGGCGCGACGAGGCCGCCGACAAAACAGGCGACGACGAAGAGCAAGCAATATAATTTGACGTTTGGCGTATGTAAGTAAGGAGGAGCTCTTTTAATGCATTATCTAGAGGGAAGCGTGCGGCTAAAGGCCGACGCGAAGAAAGCCGCGCCGGTGGTGGAGATCGTCGCCAACGCGGGCGGAAGGATGCGCCTAAACGGCGAGGCCTGGGTCGTCGACTTGCGCGGGAAAATCACGAACCGCGGGAAGCCGGGTATAATTCCGATTCTCTACGCCCACGACTGGGACGTGCAGCTCGGCCACTCGGAGAGTATAACCGCCGACGCGGCGGGGATTAAAATTGAAGGACTTGCCGACGTACCCGGCGAGCGTTCGTTCCAGTGGATTGAATCGGCGCAGACGGGCTTTCCCTGGCAGGCGTCGTTGGGGTTTGTTGTTACGGAGTACGACGAGATCGCCGACGGCGAGGAGATAGATATAAACGGGCGGAAGGAATCGGGCCCCGTCAAGATCGCGCGCGCGATTGAGATGTGGGAGGCGTCGATCGTTACGTTTGGCGCCGACGGGGGAACGTCAACGCGAGTAATCAAAGGAGGTTGCTATAAAGTGAACGAAGAAAAAGAAGCCGCACAAAAAGCAGCGGAAAAGCCGGAAACGCTGCCGAAAAGCAGCGCCGCGCAAGAGCTGGAAGCGTTGCGCGCTAAGTACTCGAGCGACGTTAAGCGTATTGAAGCGCTTAAGGAAATCGCGAACAAATACAGCTGTTACGACAGACTGGCCGAAGCTATCGAGACGGGGATGGACGCGCAGGCGTTCGAGCTGGAGACGTTACGCGCCGCGCGCGAGAACTGCCCCGCAACGTTCGCCGCGCGCCGCGTCGACCGCGCCAACGTCGCGGCGTGCGCTCTGTTGCGCGCCAACGGCTCTAAAATTGACGAAAAGCATTTCGCGCCCCAAGAGCTCGAAGCCGCCGAAAATCTCAAGACGGGCGATTTTAGGGCCATCGTTGAAGGCGCGTTTGACTGGCGGCCGACGACATACGAGCGAGGCGACGCGCGCGCGTGGTTGCAATGCGCTTTGTCTACGCACAACCTGGCCGACGTCTTGAGTAAGAGCGCTAACGCCCTACTCCTTAACGCTCTTGGCTCTTACGAACGACGGTGGGCCCCGTTCTTCAAAGTCTCTACCGTCAACGACTTTCGAAAGTCTACGCGGTTTAGAATCGATTCCACGTTCGCGTTTGAAGAAGTGGCAGAGGGCGAGGAATTCAACCACGGCGAGCAGGACGCGTTATCTTGGGAGATTCAGGCGAAGACGTACGGCCGACAGTATGTTCTCGGATATCAGACGATCACGAACGGCGAGGCGGTCGGAGCCTTCGCCGATCTCACGCAACATATAGCGTATGGAGCCGAAACGGCGTTGAATCGCGTTTGTTGGGGCTTAGTTATGAGCCCCGGCGCGGCGGTCGACGCTACGGACTACTACAGCGCGGCGCACGGGTCGCTCCTTGCGTCGAAGCCCTTGACCGTCGACAATCTGGCGGCGGCTTTAGCGGCATTTCAGAGCCGCAAGAAGAAGGGCGGCGAGCCCGCGGGAGTCGAGGCGCGGTTTTTGGTCGTTCCCCCTTCCCTGGTCGCGACGGCGCGACAAATCGTTAACTCGACGTATTTAAACAACGGAACGGCGGGCAACACTGGCAGTTATAACCCGCTGGCGGATATATGCGAGGTTATCGCCGCGCCGCAACTGGAATTTACAGAGTATGCAAACGCGAGCGCGTCGACGTGGTATCTTTTCGCCGACCCGGCTAAATGCGCCGCGTTCGAGATCGCATTTCTTCACGGACAGACCGCGCCGGAGATTCGGTCGAATTCTTTTGAAATTGGACGGCTAGGACTGGCGGTGGACGGGTTTATTTCGTTCGGAGCTATCGCCGAAGACTGGCGCGGCGCTCTGAAGGCAACGGCGTAAGGAGAACAAGATAAGGAGAACAAGATGGCGACAATTAAAAGCGCTATTCAATATAGATACGCCAACGCGACCGCGGCGGCGATCGAAGCGGGAACGGGCGTCCAGCTAGGGACAAACGCCTTCGGCGTCGCAACGTCGACTATAGCTCCGGGCGCGGAGGGGATTCTTGACGCCGTCGGCGTGTATTCGTTGCCGATATCGTCGAGCGTCACGGCGAGCGCGGGCGCGCCCGCCTACTGGGACGCGGCGGGCTCTAAGGTCTTAGCGAGCGGCGCGGGCAAACTCTTAATCGGAGTCTTCGCCGCCGCTTGCGCGTCGGGCGCGACCTCTTGCGAGGTTGCTGTATTCCCGACGGGAACCGTTAACGCAGCGTCGTGACCGTGAAACGTTTCTTTGAGCAGATCAAACGCCTAGGGGGCGCGCTTGAGAGATTCGCGGGCGTGGAGGTTACGATATACCGCCGCGGCGTCGTCGTCTGGGACGGCGAGGCGTTCCAGGGAACAACCGCCGTTGAGTCGATCAACGACGCGGGCTTAAAGACTACGTCGCGCGTGGCGGACTGGTTGCTTCGGCCCGCCGGGCGCTATCTTCCGCAACCTGAAGACGTGTTGATTGTGAACGCCGACGGGGCGCGGTATATCGTGCGCCCCGTCGGGGCTGAGATTTGGAAATTTGACGACCCCGCGCGCGACGTCTTGCGCGTTCATACGATGTTGGAGAGTTAGCGATGCGGTTAATTAACTACGACGCGAGCGACGGCGACGCCGGGGCGATATTCATAAATCGCGTATATCGCGACGGGCTGGCGATCGTCGCGAAGGACGGGCAAGACGCGACGACTGAGCTAATCAACGCGGGCGTCCTTTCGTGGCTGACGCTTCCCTTTCATGGATACGTGGAGAACGCGGACGCCGCGGCGGCGTTCGCGGTAACGGAGGCCTTCTTTGCTATGTCGGCAAGCTTTAACAACTCGGAAACGCCCGTATTCTTTGCGCGCGTCGTGAAATCAGAGACGGGCGCGACGGTAACACAGGAAGACGTCGCGACGATCTCCTTCACACTCTACCGTTACAACGTCGCGAGTATTCGTTCAGGGGCAAGCGGCTTTGAAGCGGTAGAAGGATTTGACGGGATAACGTTAAACGTTGCCGACGTCGTCGTCGACGCGCCGCAAGAAGACGCGCGGTGCGGTTTCGCGCCCAATGTCATATGGGAACCGCCAACGCGTGAAAACAATCCTTTTAAAACGGCGGGAAACTATCGCGGCGCGTTTACGATCACCCCCGCCGCGGGTAATACAATACCCGTTGTAATCGACTTCAAGGTGGCGCAATGACGCAACAATCGACAGTTTTAGAGCTCTGCGAGGCCGTGCGCGCTTTCCTTGAACCGACGATTCAAAAGACATTTCCCGGCGTCGAGTCGTCGGTCGCCTTTCCTTCGATCGTCGACACGACGACCCCGCCGAAGGTGTTTGTTGAGCCTGGCGCGCAAGAGTTTCGCCAAGTGGCGCGCGACGCGCTGGAGGATAACATCCGCGTCGGCGTGTCGCTGGTGGGTTATGTTGGAACGGCGGGCGCGGAGCAGTTTCGCGCGTATCTTGCCGCTGTCGAAGAGATGACGCGCGCGCTTTTATTCCAGCGCTTCGAAGCCGCGGGCGGAGTCTTCCGCGTCTTCCTTGCGACGATCGACGGGGCGCCGTATGGAGCGACGATCGACGGCGGGTTGTACAACGGCGAGGCGATTGAACAGGCATACACGTTCAGGGGGCGCGTCGAGATCGTATTGACGCAAATTGTAAGGGTGAGAGATGACGGCGCGGTATGACTGGAACGGGGTAAAGGTGCGCCACGCCGCGACGCGCGGAAGTGAAAAAGCGTTTAAACAGGCGGGCGCGTACGTTCGGCAAGCGGCGCGGCGTTCCGTTCGCGTTGCGAAAAAGAACAGCAAGCCCGGCGAGCCGCCGAAAGCGAAGGGGAAACGCTTTAAAAGTTCAATCGTCTTCGCCGCCGACGCGGCGGGCGTCACGATCGGGCCGATCAGATTCACCGACGGCAACTCTACGCAGGCCGTTCTGGAGTTCGGAGGAACGCGCCGCGCGACGCTGGGCGCGATCGTCGCGAGGAAGGAACGCGCCGACCCGCGATTGAAGAAAGCCCACGCGCTACCGCCCAAAAAGCGGGAAGCGTACTCCGGAACGTGGCGCGAGAAGATCGCGCGACGCGACGCGATGATTAAACGGCTAAGGACTGCGGGGAAAATCTCGGAAGACGTTCTGACGTCAAAAGAGAGTAAAACGGTTAAGACGTTCAGAGTTGCGCCGCGCCCTTATATGGGCCCCGCGCTTAACAAGAGCAAAGCGACGGCCGTTGATCTTTTTAGAAAGTTACTTTGAAGGGAGGGCGTAATGGCGTTCACGCTATCAGATATAACTAACAGCTACATACTAGGACAGGACGGAGAGATTACCATCGGAGGCGAAACGCTGGGGGGATATAAATCGGGCTCATTATCGTTTCAGGCCGAAACGGTCGACAACTCGACCCGCGACGACCAAGGGTGGACGAAGCAGAACACGGGGAAGCGTTCCGCGTCGCTGTCGGTTACTTATAACCGCGTCGCGGGCGACGCTTGCCAAGAAGGGATTATATCGCTATTCCTGGCGGCGAACTACAACGAGAAAGGCGTTGAGGTTAAGTATTTTAACGCGGCTGGGGCGAGCAGTTCCGGCGGATTCTCGGGAGTCTTCGTCCTGACCTCTTACAGCGAGGCGCCGGGGATGGATTCAACGGCGGTAGAATGTCAGGCGCAGCTGGAGAGCTGGGGCCCGATCGTCGCTCTGTCATCCGCGTCTTCTCCTTGACCTTCGGCGCAAACTCTTCTTCAAACACTAAAAAGAGCCCCCCGCGTTTCTAGCCCTGTTTTTTGTTCTTAATCCTGGCCTAAGAGACGCGCCGGGGCTCTCATTCGAAAATGGCTAATAATTCTTTTAAAGACTCGACGGGGCGCGAGTGGTCAATCCGCCTGACGATTGGAGCCGCTCTTGACGTCTACGACGAAACGGGCGTCGACCTCTTGAACCCGCTAGCGGCGGCGGAAGGGGGGGGGCTTTCGGCGGTCGATTCCCTTATCGCGTCGCCCGCGCTGTTGGCGGAGGTCGTCTATTTTTGCTGTCGCGCGCGCACGACGGACAAAAAAAACTTTCTTGACCATTTAGACGGCGCGGCGTTTAAACGCGCTAGCGACGCATTTTGGGGCGAATATGAACGTTTTTTTGTTGCAAGTGGTCGCGCGACAATCGCCCGCGCGATCACGAGGAAGCAAGGCGAGACGGCGGCGCGCGCGACGATCGCGGAAACGGTGGTGCGAGAATTACGCCGCGCGTGCTCTTTGAGTTGATCGCGGCGGCGCGCGCAGGTCGATATTGGCGCGAGCTAACCTTCTGGGAACTGTCGACGCTGGCCGAAGCTAATCTTCGGCGGGAAGCGAGCTCCCGCGCCGTCCTTTACGCGGTCATCTGGAACGCGCACGCGAGGACACGTTCGCAGGTTAAGAGCCCGCAAGAGTTCGACCCGTTCGCGGTCATGGAACGGCGCGCGGCGGCGGAGCGTTTGCGCGACAAGTACGCGCGCAGGGAAACCTTACAGGAATTCATTAAACGAAATCAGGGAGACGGGAGTAAATGAGCGCAAACGGACGGCAGGGCGTGCGCGCGGGCGGCGCGTACGTGGAGATAACCGCCGACGCGTCGAAACTCTACAAGAGTCTCGACGACTCGGAGAAAAAATTAAAGAGCTTTAGCGACGCCGCGTCGGAGCTCTCGGGCGCTATGGCTGGCGTAGGCGCGGCGATCGCGGCCCCGGCGGCGCTAGGCGTGAAAGCGTTCGCGGATTTTGAACAGCGTATGCTGACGGTTAAAGGGGTTACGAGTTCCACCGCCGACCAGTTAGCGAAGTTGACGGCGACAGCGCAAGAGCTGGGCGCAACGACGAGCTGGAGCACGTCGCAGGTAGCCGACGGGATGATCGCGTTGGGGCGCATCGGTTTTGACCCGTCGCAGATCAACGCGGCAATCTCTTCGGTCATGGATATGGCGCGCGGGCTGGGCGTGACGGTGGAAGAAGCCGCCGGAATGCTGGGCGCGACGCTTAACCAGTTTGGAGCCGACGCGACGCAGTCGGCTAATTATGCCGATATTCTGACGAAGGCGACTAACGCCGCCGCTATATCATCGACTGAGTTAGGGGAATCGCTGAAGTATTCCGGCGCGGCGGCTAACGCGATCGGCCAATCGGTCGAGACGGTCGTTGCTCTAACAATGAGCCTACGCAACGTCGGTCTCGACGCGTCGCAGGCTGGAACCGCGTTGCGGTCGATGTTCCTAACGTTGCAAGATTCGAAGAAGGCGCGCGAGTTCGAGAAGACCTTCGGCGTAAGTTTGCGCGACGGGGAAGGCCGCCTGCGGTCAATGGTCGACGTCTTCGCGGAGGCGCAAGCGGCGGCGCAAGGGCTGGGCGACCGCGTCGCTGGCGTGGTCAAAGATATGTTCGGGACAGAAGCCACTACGGCCGCGGTCTCTCTCCTTAACGCCGACGATATCCGGGCCAACGAAGAGTTGTTAAAGAACGCGGCGGGAACCGCGGCGAATCTTCGCGCGGAAATGGAGTCCGGCGTTGCAGGGGCTTTTGACGAGGTCGAGAGCGCGATCGAAGGCGCGGCTATTGCTCTAGGCGAGGCGTTGGCCCCGCAAGTAAAAGGACTTGCGGAAACAATAACGACGATCTCCGGCGCGCTGGCCGGATTTATCAAAGAGAATGAGGGGCTTGTCAAAGCGATCGGGAAGAACGCCGGAGGATTGCTTGCCGTCGGCGCGACGTTTACCGCGCTAAGCGCGGCGGCTAAGACTGGCGCGTCAGTCGCGAGCGCGTCAAAGAGCGCGTGGGGAGCGTTGGCGAACGCGTGGAATAAATTCAACGCGAGCGCGTCGACGACGGCGGGCGCGGTTGACGCGGCGGGCGCGTCGCTCGACAAGACGACCAAAAGAACGAAAGGAGCCGACAAGGCGCTTCAGGCTCTTAAACTCACAGCCGGAGGTCTTCAGAAGGCCCTTCGCGGGCTGGCTCTCACTACGGCGATAACCGCGGGGTGGCAGGTCTTGCTGGACGTTTTTAAATCCATCGCGTCCTTCGCGACGAAAACCGCCGACGAGATGGAGCGCGCGCGCCGCGCCAACGAGGAACGACTGGGGGGAATGACTGGCGCGGTAGAAACCGCCAAGGGGCGGATAGCGCAAGACGAGGGGCGCGTGGTCGACGTTCTCAACCGCGCAACGCGCGAGGGGATGAACGAGCATGAGAAGAACGCGTTGGAGTCTGATATAAAACAGTTAGAGCGGGAAGGGATTCTCCAGGCGGGGGAGATTGCGCGCGACGCGTCGACCGCGTCAGGGTTTCGCGTCCTGGACGCGAGCGTTGAATTTAGAGCGAAACAGCGCGCGCGCGATCTAGCTCTTGCAGAAGGTGCGAACGCGTTCTCCGACAGGAATCTTAACCCCGCGGACTACAATCTCACGAAGGAAGGAGAGGCGGTTGACGTGTCCAAGATCGATCTGGCCCCTTACGAGACGGTGTACGCCGCCCTTTCGTCTATGAGCGAAAAGGGGCGGCGGGGATTCGCCGACGCGTACACCGGCCACGTATGGTCAACCGCTCTTAACGGCGAGGCGGGGTGGACGGGAAACCGTCGAGATATGGCCACGGGGACGGCGTTGTTGTACGACGAATCGACTAAACGCGTACTGCAAGGGATGTTTGACGCGGACTCTTCGCTAATTAGCGCGAACGACTTCCCGCTGGACGACCTAAGGAAATTCATCGCCGACGCGAAAGCGATCAAGACCGCCGAAAAGGATTATAACGCATTCCGCGGCGACAAGGTCAACGACTACGCGGAGGATATAGCCGCGACCGCCGGGAAGACGTTCGAGTCGGAGGAGGCGAAGCAGGCGCGCGAGATGGCGGAGCAACAGTTCCAGAGCGAGGCGACGCGCGACGCGTCGGAAGCGTTGAAGGCTGGCGAGGAAGCGATGCAATCAACCGTCGTTGACGATCGGAGCGAGGCGGAACGCCGCCGCGACGAGCTAACGGCGCAGCGCGACGCGACGGAGGCGCGGTTTAACGAGCTATTCGCCGCCGGAGCGATGACGGAGGAGCAGGTCAAGCAGTTTAGCGACGGGTTAAGCATGTTCAACGAGGCCATCCGGCAAGCGGCGGAACAGGTGGAGCGCGAACGGCAGGAGGAAGCGAAGCGGCAAGAAGAGGAACGACAGCAAGAGGAGGAACGACAGCAAGAGGAGGAACGCCGCCAAAACGAGGAAGAACGCGACGCGAGCGTCGGAGCGCTGGGGGAGTCGATCGACATTTTGCGCGCCGCGCTGGAGAATGACGGCGAGGGTTTCGACGAAGCGCTCGAGAGCATGAAGGCCCGGATGAAGGACGCGGAGGATCTGGGAGCCGACACGGGCGACGCGCGCGCCAACGTGGAAAGCATTGTCGAAGCCTTTAGCGCGTCGATCGCGCCGACGCTCGACAGCGTCGCCACTCTTAACTCATTTGAGGCGATGGACATGAACGCGCGCGACGATTCCGCCGTCCTTCGCGAACAGCGCGATTATCTCAGAACCATGACCGCGCGGCTTGAGGACATATTAAAAGCAATGGAGCGCGAGGACGGAGAGGAATATATTTAATGTTTACAACGATCAACCTAGACGGGGGCGGATTCATTCGCATCGGCGAGACGCTGGGGGACGGCTCTTTTATTCGCGAAGAAGGGGCGTCCCCTTCCGTCAAAGTGTCCTTCACAGTCCAAGGCGCGGGCGACGCGTCGACGGCTTATGTAGCGTTAATTGCCTGGCTTAAAGACAACTACAACGACGGCGCGGGCGGAATCGCGGCGTATAATCTACCGCTGGACGTCGTGAGGATCCAGTCGACCGCCGCGCCGTCGTTGTATACGGCGGAGTGTGAGTTCAAGACGCGCGAGGACGGAGAGGAAGAAGACGGAAGTATAAATAGCGAATCTTACGCTCTGCCCGCCATAGAGGCGAGCGACTACTCCTTTGACACGACGGGCGGTACGGCGCACATCTCAAACGCGCTTGAATGGCTGGGAAGCGCGCGCCCTGACGGCGACGCCGTCGTCGATTACGGCGGCGTAATCGGCCCCCGCGAGGACGGAAGCGCCGACGGCGTCGACGTAGTAACGCCGTCGATGGCGTTCACGATCGGAGTAAGCCTTCCGCAGTCGTGGTTTGACGCGGCGTACCGCGCGACGATCGCCGACGCGACGGGGGCGATCAACGCCGCGGAATGGAACGGATTTGAGCCCGGGTGCGCGCTCTTTCGTGGAGTATCCGCCCGCGTCGTCTGGATCAACTGGACTGACGCGGCGGGGAATGCGCGGCGGGACTGGTATTGGCGCGCGTCGTACTCCTTCCAGGCGTCGCCCTCCGTGTCGATGAAGGTAGGAAGCGCGACTCTAAAGAAACGCGGGTTTGACGCGGTCTCCCGCGTCTCGGAACGTTACGCCGACGCCAAGGGTAACACTATCTCCGCCGTTGCGCAGGTGGACATATGCCGCGTATATCCGGAGTTTGACTTTAACCTTTTGGGATTGCCCCTTCCGTCCTGATCGAGATGAAGATCGAGATGAAACAGCTAATCAAACGAAGCGACCTGAACGAGGTCGTCAAATGGTTTCAATCCCCCGCGGGGCCGCGAGGAAACAGCGCGAGAGCCGAAACGCAACAGGCCGGAGGAGCTTTCCTGGGGGTCAATACGACGGCAGGCGCGATTCTTCCAGGCGACCGCGTCGCCGTCGCGTCCTTTTACCCTGCGGGCGTGTCCTATTCGCGAGCGTTGGCCCTGCTTTACGGCGGGCGTTTGAAGCTGTCTTTTACCAAGACGACGCGCGGCGCTAGGTACGCGGGAACGGCCTTAACGCCCGCGACGGGCAAGGGGCGCATAATTCGCGCAGAGTTTCCCGGCGGATTCTACACAACCGCCCTAGGGGCCGGGGCGTATCTCAACGCCGACGGAACAACGACGGACGACGCGAGCGAGGCCACGGCGGTTATTTTAGCGCGCACGCCGCCGAATGAAGGCGGCGCAGATTCCCCCCGCGTCGTCTTTGCGAATCTTCTTTCGGAGTTGACCTTGGCGACGGTCGGCAAGGAGGCGGAAACCGTCGCCAAGCGCGTTGTCGACGAGAAGTTTGACGAGGAATCTAAGATCTACGCGGTGGAGAAGGTGGAGTACGTGCAAAGTCTCGACGTAGTCGACGGCGAGATAGTGATAAATTACGCTACACGGGAAATCGTCGTAAAAAATGGGTAAATTAGCATACATACGCCCGGCGGACGCGGCGCCGACTTACGCGGATCCTGATCTTCCCGACAAATACAAGTACCTTGTCGGAATGTTTGATGCGGTTGGCCGCGACCGCATCAGATTATATTCTGTTCCGATCCTGCTCTCCGGCGCGATGAAGTACTACTTCCAGGGAGTCGCCCCTGGATCTTACTACATCGGCGACCATTACTACGCCGGGACTATAAGGCTATTTAGGACGGAGGAGCGGTACTGGAAGAATTTCGCGAAGCGCGACGAGGCCGCCGCGCGCGAAGGTCTCTTTGTCGCCGCCGACGAGGAGGCGTTTCTGTTCCACGATTCCGCGCGGGCGCGGTTTAAAAAGCCCTTCCAGCTAGACGGGCGCGGCGGCGATTCCGTCGAAATAGCCGCCCCGTCCATGACGTTATGGTCGATTGACGCAATAACCGTCGGCGCGTTTCCATTCATTGACGCGCAGGACTTCCGAAACGGCATATATACGTGGGTATCCCCCGACGAGTACTTCCCCGAATGGGACTACACGGTCAACGCGCCGGGGAATTTTCAAAAATTGTACGCCGAAGTTTCAGGGCGCGCGGTCGCCTTAGAGTTGGAGGAAGAGGAGATCTCCGCGGGGGCGACGATCGTCGACGCGGGCGGCGTTACGCAGACGCTGGCAAGCCGCGCCGTAAAGGTATACGCGGCGGAGCCTGTGTATATGGAACACTGGCTATTGTCGACGGTTAGTCACACGATCGACGGAACCCCCTACAAGGTCTGCGCGGCGATCGAACGCAGGCCTGGCTGGGAGCGTTTGCATCTGGCGACGAAGGTATTTTAAAAACCCCGTTTCTTTTGCGTTTTAACGCGTTGTTTTTGTCAGGCGACTAATCAGGCGAAAAAATAAAAACAGCGCGTCAGAATTCAAAAGATGGCCGTTAATCGACAAAGGACGGCAACCCCACGCCGACGCGGCGCTCTGTCGCGGTCGTTTTCTTGAGTCAAAAAAATGCTTCTGAGAGTCCTTTTTTTCCGGCGTTGCGAACCGCCCACCTATATCTATAGATCGCGCGCGCGCGCAGTGGAATAATTTAATAAATTAAATTATATTTATTTATTTATTTATTTATTTACCCGAAAACACAAGTTAAACGCGACGCAAATTCTAAGTTTAAGATATATCACGAGTTAGATTAAAAAAAAAGTATACCAAAAAGTATACTAAGTATACTTTCGGTATACTTTTTCAATTTCTCATTGTTGAAAACCTGTAAATATTATGTAAATACGCTGTAAATAACCCCGATTTTTAGCTTCTTCTAACTTTACTATGTAGGATATTGTCTCATTTCATAAAAAAATAATATGCCGTACTTCTTCTAAATTCAAGATATAGCACGCTTTAGTTGTGCTATAAAAAGTATACGTTTTAGTATACCTTTAGTATACCTTTTAGTATACCTTTGCTGTTTTAACGCGTTATTTTTTAGTGACCGCGGAAGAAGGACTTTGAAAGGTGGAAAGCCTTTATATACCTACGTTTAGAGACTCTAACAACTCTAAGAGTTAGGAGAAAAACAAAAAAAAAGCCCAGTATTTTTTGGGCTTTTTTGTCTCTTATAGTATATTATTTAGAATCTTGTCTCTTGTGACGCTCTGTATCGTCGCACCATTTCGACATATAGCCTTGCGCGCATCTCCTGGACAACCGCCGCGCGCGTTTCTTGGTCAAGTTGTCGGAAAAGAGCGACGGCGAGCTCTTGTTTAAGCGACGCGAGCGACGAGAGGGGGGGCGGGATTTCTACGAGGAAGGCGCCCGCGCCTTTCCTGAGCCATTCTTCACGCACGTTATACGCCGCGCACGCCGCGCGGATGAACTTAGACGAAAGCGGTTTCGCCCCCGTCTCGATCATCTTGACGTACGCAAGCGACACGCCGACGCGGTCGGCGAACTCTGACTGCGTGACGTTTAACTTTTTGCGCATGATCTTAACCCTTAGACGTGTACTCACGGTGATCTCCTTTGTTCTTGTTGTGCAATCAGTTTTGAACCATCCCCCCGCCGTTAATCGTTCCGTTGTTAACCTGCGACTTCGGCGA
>CAVGEG010000071.1:0-15361 GCA_963628165.1 Paratractidigestivibacter sp.
GCATACGACGCGTCGACCGGAACCGCGTGGGTGGTCGGAGCGGAAGGGCTCGTCATGCGTTCGGACGACTTCGGGAAGTCGTGGCGCTATAGCGACGCGCCCCTACCCGACGGCGCGGGGGATTATTTCGATCTTTCGAGCGTTTCGGCGCGCGACGGTCGGCTCGCGGCGGTCGGTTCGCCCGGTTCTCTCGTCTTCTCGTCGACGGACGGGGGGGCGACGTGGCGCTCTCACGCGACGGGAACGACGGCGCCGACGCGCCTGGCCTTCTTTCTCAACTCCAACTTCGAGCGCAGCAGCCCCCTCTAGAGCACGCACGCCTTGTCGCGCGGCGGCGGCGAAACGTGGCCGTTGACGCGCCCCGGCGGAACGCGCGTCGCGCTTCTGGGGCTGTTCGCGCGAATCGACGACGTGCCTCTGAGCGTCTTCGCGCAACTTGCGGGGGAAAACGGGTATCTTTCGGAAATAGAGATTGTCGCGCGGGAAACGCGATACGAAGACGCGTCGGGAGAAGTGACGCGCGCGAATCGTCTTTATGAAGCGGCGATCGACTGCGGATGCGTCGGCTCCGTTCAAGGGGGGCGGTTCCCGATAGCGTCGCGGGAAGAACGGGACGCTATCGACCGCGCCGTCGCGCGACTCGACGCCGTCCACGACGGCAAGGGGCGTCTCAAACTGCGCGAGTCTCTCGTTCGCGCGCTTCGCACATGGCGTCCCGACGCGCTCCTTACTCTCGAAGCGACGGAAAAGAGCGTCGCGACGAACGTCCCCGCGGCGACCCTTCAAGGGGGGTATCAACCCGGTCAAACGCAAGGCCTCGTCACCGCGCTCGCGTCGGACGCGCGAAAACACGAAAGCGGACCTCGCGACGCGTTCCAGGAACTTCTCCTGACGGAACTCGCGTCCGCGATTCGCGACGCCGCCGACCCGACAGCGTTCCCCGAACATTTGACGGCATGCGGTCTGGAACCGTGGCGCGTGAAAAAAGCGCGGATTCTGTGTCGCGGCGCCTCTCAGTGGGATATGACGATCGACGACGGCGCCTACTGTCCTAACATTGGTCGCACCGTCGGCGAAATCGCGCGCCGCGCCTACGCGATCCTCGCGACCGACGCGACTCTGCCCGGCGCGGTCAACCTGCAAACGCTCTTTACCGTCGGGACGCCGAAAAACGCGAATAAAACGTTCTTCGACGGCGTGGAGATCCCCTACGGAAGCGAATCGCGGCGCCAACGTCCGAGCGTTGACGCCGAATCGTCGGAGCGCTACGCGACGCGCGCCGCGATGCGGCGATCGCGACTGGCGCTCGCCCAAAACTTGGCGAAACAAAGTCTGCAAACGCCTCGAAGCGCCGATCTCTTCCTCGGGCAATTGAGCGACTCGCTCCTGGGAGCCGACGTCGATTTGGCAGTGGAATATATCACGACGTCGGGGAAGCTCTTCGCGACGATCGGCGCGTGGCGACCCGCGGCGGAAATCTTCGCGTCCCTCTCGCCCACCCTCTACTCGAACCCGCAAAGCCGCGAAGCGCTCGCGTGGCTCATGCAATACTACTGCGGATCGGAGCCCGAGCGTCGCGTGGTCGCGCAAGGAGGCTCGGCGCTCGACGACGAACCAGGCGGACGCCTTAAGGAGGCGCAAACGCTCGCGGATCGCCTCCGCGAAGACGCCCCCGACGCGTTCATGGCTCCCGAGATTCGCTTTCCCTTTGCCGTCGCGCAGCTCGCGTCAGGAGATTATCAGGGCGCGATGCGATTCTATCTCGCGCGTTCTCAGTCTTCCGCGGGCGGATCGGGAACCGGGGGCGGCAAAGACGACGTCTGGGCGGTTCGCGCCGCCGCGGAATATTGGTTGCGCGCGCCCGGCGGGGATATCGGAACGCATAAGGCGGAGTTTTGCCCTCTAAGCGTCGCGACTTGCCGCACGGCGATCGCCAAACCGTTCCTCGACGGGATCCTGGAATCTGAAACGTGGGACGCGGCGGTGGAACTAAGACTTTCGGAGTCGTACCCCGACGCGCGAAGCCGGGAAGCGACGCCCGACGAAATACTCCGCGACGAATGGCGCGCGAGGAATCGCGCCTTCTCCTCCGATCTGGGCGCTCGACTCTATTTCCTCGTCGATTCCGAGTATCTCTATATCGCCGGGCGTTGTCCTAAGGCCAAAGGGTATCGATACACGACGCGCGACGAAAAAGAAGCGCGTCCGCGCGACGCCAACCTTTCGCAGAAGGATCGAATCGAAGTCGCGATCGACCTCGACGGAGACTACGTGACGACCTGCAATTTCGTCATCGACTGCAACGGCTGGCTCGCCGACTCCATGTGGGGGGACGCGTCATGGAATCCTCCAATCTTTTTGGCGCGCCACGAAGAAATCGACGAATGGAGCTTCGAAGCGGCGATTCCCCTCGCGAGTTTTGCGCCCGCGCCCCCTCGTCCCGGCACGGCGTGGAGAATGAGCGCTAGGCGCGTCGTTCCAGGCGTCGGCGTCGAATGCTGGAACGTCGAGAATTCCGACCGCGGAGAAAAAGCGTTCGGGGTTCTGCAATTCGAATGAGATCGGCGTCTATCCAAATGAAAAAAGAGCGTCCGGGGTTCCAGACGCTCTTTTGCTATCAACGTCGCGCATTCAACGCGGATTACTTTTTCTTAATGACGATGAGTTCGAAGGAGCGCGGTTGATCGAGTTTGACCTTCCATTCGGAGAGTTGCGCGCCGGAAAGGGTCGTCTTCGAACCGTCGAAGCGTTCGATCTCATATTCGGCGTTCTTGTCGATCTGCGGAAGGAAGAAGGTCATCTCCGCGTCGGGTGCGGCGGCGCGACGGAACGCGATCGCGAACCCTTCGCCAAGATCCTCGCGGTACGCGGACCAAGCGCACCAACAGTCGTCGACGGCGCTTGTTTCTTCCGTGAGTTGATAGAAGTCGCCCATATAGTACGGCTTGAGACGCGCGGCCCAGCCGAGCATCTTCTGGAACCAGGCGGTCTCTTCCTGCGTGAAATCGCGACGCACGATTCCGCCGTCAAGATCCGTCGGCGTGAAGACCGTTCCGGAAGACGCGACGCTCATGAACCCGTAATCGTCAAAATTCGCGACGCAGTTCGTTTCGCCACCTTGGAAGGGAAGATACGGCGTCGTGTTCAGCGTCATGTCTTGCCCGAGGTTGAAACACGTGTCGCCGGGTTTCGGACCGATGTAATAGTCGCTGCGGCAATACGAATGGGCGCGATTCGTCATCTCGATATCGATACGACGCCCGCCGGACGCGCAGTTTTCCTGTTCGATCCACGGGAACTCTTCGCGCATCTCGTCGAGGAAACGATAAAGGCCTTCGATATGCTTCGCTTCCGCGACGCCAACGCGATTCACGCCGTCTTTTTCATCGATCGTTGCCCAGTTCCCTGCGGGATCCATATTGAAATCTTGACGATAAATATCCACATGATGCTCGGCGATCATCGAGAAGACGACGCTCTTGATCCATCCGTACGCGTCGGGGTTTCCGTAGTAGGTAAACCCGTTGAAACTCTTGAAGGGCTCGATCTGCGCGATCGGCGTTTCGGGATTGATGCGTTCGGGCTCGAACCACAAGAGGAATTTTTTGTTCGCGTTATGAACGGCGTCGGTAATCGGGCGCAGGTCGCCGGTCGGATGCGTCGTCGAATTGACGCGCCAATCGCCGACGTAACGCCACCAATGCTCGCCGCAGTTCGGATACGGATCCGCTTCGTGCGGTTTCCCGTACCACCCCGCGTCGACCCAGTAGACGTCGAACGGAATATTCTTCTCGAGACCGTAGTTGAGGATCTTGAGCATCATCTCCGGCGTCTTATTCCCGCCCCCGGCGGTGAGCGCGACGATCGGTCCACAGACGTTTCCCTCGGCGTCGCGCGGCGAATTATGCTTCACCATGAAGGAGTGGATCGTCGTCTTGAAACTTCGACGCTCCGCGTTCTTGCGTTCCGCGACAAGGATCGACGGTTGCAGGAGCGATTCGTTCGGCCTCAGGCTAAAATTCGTATTGAGCATCCCCAATTCAACGCGATACTTTCCCCCTTCGTTCGAGAAAGACGCGCGCCACGCCCCCGTCCACCCGACGCAATAGAGCGCGCCGTTGAGAGAATCAACGCTTGTCTCAATATAGGGAGAGACCTCGTTGGAGGATCGTCCGCTTGGGGTCGCCAAGACGTAGGTTTCGTCGGGAAGGACGAGCTTTTCGACCGGCTGGAAATCCTCGGCGACACAATTTGATCCGCGCAAGGAGTTGACGGCGACGAGAGCGTCCTTCGACGGTAGCTCGACCGATTGCGTAAAGACGCGCAGATCGGAGACGACTCCCGTCGATTCCGTCGCGGAGAGATTGGAGACGCGCGTCGTCATTCTCGTGAAGTCGGGAAAATCAGGATATTCGATCACGTCGACGTCGACGGCGACTTTTCCGTCTTGCGTGGTGAAGCGCCACGAGTCGCGCGTGTCGGAATCGGCGGTTTTGACGGCTTGCAGAACGGCGTCCTTACCGTCGTATTTGAGCGAAACGTTCGGTTCGACGGCGTAAGCGGCGGAGACGACCGCGGCGCAAGCGCAAGCGAGCGTCGAGATAAAGGCGGAAATTATTCTCACGGTAAGAACCTCCCAACGGGGCGTAATAGAACAACGGGCGTAAAGAATCACGTAAACGTCAATAAAGCGACGCATTTACCAATCTATGACAAGGTGTGGTTTTACCAAAGTCGGACGTCAAAGTCAAGCCAAAAGAAAAAAAAGACGAAAAAGAAATAAGGCGCGTCGCCAATCGCGGCTTTGCCGCGGCGTCCCCTTCAAAAGCGCCGTCGCCCCTTTAATCGTAAGGGGGGAAGTGGGAAAAATAAAAAATTTTCCGCAGAACGGGCAAAAACGGTAGACGCAACGTGGCAAACGGTCTAAAATGAAACTGGGTTCTCGGCGGCGCGTTCGTCAGGCGTCAACAAGCATGTTTCGAGGAACTTTGGCGCGACTGTCGCGTCTCACTTATCAGATATTATTGATATATATATTGATTCATCGTCCCTAAACGAATCGCCTGGATCGGAGGAGTCTCGTAAAATGACCAACAGTCTGAACCGGCGCCGCGCGCGTTTTGCGTACTCGGCTCGTCTCGGTTTCACGCTTGTCGAAATCTTGACGTCCGTCACGCTGTCCCTCATGCTGATGTACGCCGTCGCGCGAATCTTCACACGCGTCGGAGGTACGATGAACGAAACGACGAGCATCATGGCCATGTCGTCGCAACTGCGCAACGCCAAGGATACGCTCACCGCCGACCTCGAAGGCGTCACCTGCCCTATCGCTCCACCTCGAAACTCCAATCTAAACGACGGTTATCTTTGCTACGTCGAAGGAATGGGGGCCCCGATCAACAGACTCTACTCAACCGTTGGCGGTCCGCGCGCCTTCTCATCCCAATGCACGGCGCTCGATACGGAACGCTATCTCGACTTCGGACTCAGCGATAGCGCGAAGGACGGGCTCGAAGTAGACAATTACCTCGCCTGCGACAATACCGTCGGGGATATGGACGATATTCTCTCTTTCACGACCCGCGCTCCGAGCGGCTCCCTCTTCAAAGCTCGATATATTGAACCGATTCGCAATAACTCCGGCGTGATCACCGGCGCGCAAATCGGAATTTACGAAACGGAATACGCCGAGGTCGTCTGGTTCCTCCGCGGCACGACTCTCTATCGTCGCGTTCTTCCGATCATCCCCGACAGCGTCTTGCAGGACAGCTTAAATTCACTGACCGCGCCTGGGCTCGACGATGACGGCAACACCGTCAACGAGCGCGTCGCTAACGCGCTGGGAATCAGCAACCCAGAGAATCTTCAGAGGGGAATGGGGTTCTATCGCTACTACGACGTTTCCGTCCACATGGGAAGCAACGGTTGGCCCGTCGCGAACACACTCGGCGATTTGACCAACCGCGCGAATCGCTACGGAATATGGTGCCCCGTTTCCGGAACGAACGTCACCGTTGGAACCGATCCTAAAGGCAACGTCTCTTACGGCTATCCTGGCGCGTACCCCGGCGATCCTAACGACGTCAACTACACGGGGACGGATCGATGGTCCGGCGGCCAAGGATACGGATACGCGCAATCGATGCACGGCTTCTACGGAACGTGGTACTGGTTGCGAATGCCGACGATGCAAGAATCGGCGAACGCGGGTTTCCGCGCGGGAGCTCCCTTCGGAAGCGCGAAATACGGTTTAGTATGGGATGAAATCGCGAGCAATGACGCGTCGCAAGCGGACAACGATCAGAATAATCCTAAATGGAACGGCTACGATCAGATGCTGACCTTCTTTGCAAACGGCGACACTCCTTTGAACGCCGACACGACAGGAAGCGCGCTCCCCTTGATTGACGCCGAAGGATGCAATATGAGCGGCGGTTCAGGAAACTTGCCTGTTCCTTTCATCGATTATTGGAATAATCCGAACGTCTGGGCCCAGGTCAACGCCGAAACCGGAGATTTGAATTACGCGTCCCCGGTCGAAAAAGACGTCGTCTACACCAGCGACGTGATCCTCACGAACGTCTTGAGTTTCAACGTCCGCGCTTGGGATTCCGAACTCTCCGATTACGTCGATCTTGGGAGCGGAAGCTTGAACAATTCTTCGATTACCGGAGACAATCCCAACAATCTTCGCTCTTTCGGCTACTACGCGTGGGGAGGGATCGCCGCGGACGGTTCGACCTTGACGAACAATATGCCGTGCGTTTACGACACTTGGTCGGAGCAATATCAGAAGAATCTTTACGCGTTCGATTCCTTTAACGGAACCAACGTCGCGAATTCTTCTAGCACGACGATGGATATCGACAGCATGCAGGAGATCAGCTCTTCGCAGCTTCCTGACTTCCCGCCTCCGTACAACGTGGCGCTCAAGAGCCTCCAGATCGAAATCCGCGTCTTCGATCCGCGTAGCAAGCAGGTTCGCAACGCAACTTTCGTCGTCGACTGGACGCGAAAGTGACGCGACCTTTAAATTTCAGCCCCGGCGTTCCAAACGTCGGGGCTTTTTTTATCGCCCGCGTCCCGATTGTTGATTTTAATTTTCGGACGCGATAGAATGAAGTCGTTTTCGAATCTTCTTTACCCCTTCTCAAGGAATTTGAATATGTCCTTCACCACAGACGCACTTTCTCGTCGCGGCTTCATAAAGGCGGGCGCCGCGGCGTCGACCCTTGCGGTCGCCAACGCTCTCGATCCGCGTGCCGCCAACGCCGCCTCTCAAAAAGCGCAAGCCTCTCCCGTCGTCTTGCGTTGCCTCGTTCTCAGCGACGTGCACTTTAACGGCTCCCCCGACTCGCGCGAAACGGCACGCTTCAAAAACGTTCTCAAGTTCATGTACGAGTACAGCGAAGCGCAGTCGTACGATAAATTCGACGCCCTCGTCGTCGTCGGCGATATGAGCAATAACGGCACGGAACCGCAAATTCGACTCTTCAAGGAAACGATGGACGCCGGGCTAAAAGAGGGTACCAAGGCGCTCCTATGCATGGGAAACCATGAGTTTTACGGTGGAAATCCCGACTTGTGGAGCTCCGTATTCGGCGTTAAGACTAACGACGTCTACGAAGTCAACGGTTTCTCCTTCATCGCCGTCTCCCCGGAAAAGGGCACGATGGCGGACGGCGACTACCTTTACGCCGAAAGTTGGCTCAAGACGCAGCTCGAAAAAGTCTCCGCGTTCAGCCCCGACAAGCCGATCTTCGTCTTCCAGCATTACCCGGTTTCTCCGACGGTTTACGGAGGACGCGGCGCGGACGATTGGGGCGCGAACGACCTATTCTCGACGTTGCAGCTCTTCCCGCGCGTGATCAATTTCTCGGGTCACACGCACTATCCGCTCCGCGATCCGCGCATCGCATGGCAGGGTAACTTCAGCGCCTTCGGCACGAGCACGCTCAGCTATATCTGCCACGGCGGCGAAGGAAAAGGCTTCGAAAAATATCCCGCGGGGAGCGGCAATTACGCGGAATGCTACGTTATGGAAGTCCATGAGGACAATTCCGTCGATCTCCTCCCCTACGACGTCGAAAAGGGCGCCTTCTACGACTTCCAATACCGCGTCGCCAAACCGGGCGATCCCTCCTCCTACGAATACACCGACGCGCGATATTACAACTCTCCCCTTCCCGAATGGAACGCCGCCGTGCAAGACGCGCTCAAGATCGACGCCGTCACCGACTCGAGTGCGAAACTAACGATCCCGAATCCTTCGGGCGAAGGAACCGTCTACGGATTCCGCGTCGAACTCGAACGTCAAGCGCAGGACGGCTTTGAGCCCGACGCGCCGCAATATTATCGCGCCCCCTACTACGAGCACACGCCCCCCAAGATCACCAAAGCGAACCTCGAAGAGCTCGAACCCAACGCGAAATATCGAGGACGAATCTACGCGCTCAATCCGTTCATGCGCGAAGCCGAAACTCACTTAACCTTCGAATTCCAAACCGCGCCCGAGCCGATCGATCCGACAGTCGACAAGACGGCGCCATGTCCCTCCGCGGATCTGATCGACGTTCGCGTCGTCGACGGCGTCCTCGTCAACGCGCCCGTCAATTCTCTTGAGAAGCAGAAGGAATGTCAGGTCGTCGACGGCCCCGTCGTCGTCAAGGACGAGACGCGCGGTACCGACGTCGTCGCGTTTGACGGAGAGAAGTCCTTCGCGAAGATCGTCTTCGATCCTGCGGAGCTCAGGCGTCTGCGTCGCTGCACGATCTCCGCGCGTTTCCGTGCCGACAAGGACAGCTCCGGATCTCGCGCTATCTTTGGCGATACGGAAAAACGCGGCGTCGAGTTAGCCGTCGATTATGATCGCAAAGCGTTGCGTCTGTGGGCGACCGTGAACAACTCCCCGTATACGATCCTCGACGCGCCGATCGAATTCGGCAAGTGGTACGACGCGACTGCGACCTTCGACGGCTCCAACCTCGTCCTCTATCTCGACGGCAAGGAAGTAACCCGCGCCGCGCTCTCCGGCAAGTTGACGCATCCGACGAAACCGACCGTGAGCGCGTTCACCGTCGGAGCCGATATCGCTCCCGGCGGCAAGGGAAGCTATTTCTTCAAAGGACGCGTCGAACGCGCGCGACTCTACTCCTGGGCCTTGACCCCCCAGCAAGTCGCGGAAATCTCAAAATAACGAAGCGCGTCGCGATCCGATTCCGTCAGCGGCGAGGTCGGATCGCGCTTTTCTTTTGATCTTTTAACCCCAAAGAAATAAGGAATATCCCCATGTCGCACCACGCGCTGCCCCGTCGTCGTTTTCTCCAAGCGGGAGCCGCCGCGTTCTCTCTCGCGCTCGTTCCGCGCGCGTTCGCCCAGTCTCCCAAGAAACCAGTCGTCATGCGCGCTCTCGTCATGAGCGACGTTCACTTCGAAGGAGGACGTCACGACCCCGAGCCGGAACGCTTCAAACGCGCGATTCAATTCGTTTACGACTATTCCGCGGAACAAGCGTACAAGGGGTTCGACGCGCTCGTCGTCGCGGGGGATATGTCCAACGTCGGTTCGGAAGAACAGCTCTCCCTCTTCAAGGAAACGATGAACGTCGCGCTACGCCCCGGAACGCAACCTCTTTTATGCATGGGAAATCACGAATTTTACGGCGGCGACACAGCGCGTTGGAGCAGAATCATGGGCGTTAATCCCAACGCGCGTTACGAGATCAACGGCGTGCAGTTCATCGCGCTCTCCCTCGCCGACGGAACGTGTCTCAACGGCTCGTACCGTTACGCCCTCGGCTGGCTCGAAAAGGAAATCAAAGCCGCGCGCGACGCCGACCCGCAAAAGCCGATCTTCGTCTTCCAGCACCTCCCGATCACCGGAACCGTCACCGGCGGACGCGCCCCCGACAACTGGGGCGTCGACGATCTCTACGATCTCTTCCAAGGATACCCGCAGATCGTGGACTTCTCAGGACACTCCCATTATCCGATCACCGATCCGCGCAGCATCTGGCAAGGCTCCTTCACTGCGATCCAAACGAGCTCTATGTCGTATATCTGCCATGAGAACAAGTATTTCTACTCCTACGAATCGGATGGGCTCTGCTACGGAGAGTGTTATTTGCTCGAAGTTCGCGCGGACAATTCGTCCCTCCTCACCCCGATGAACGTCGCGCAGAATCAATTCTACGATTTCAGCTATGAACTCGTCGCGCCCGATCCCGACGCTCCGCGCCCATACTCCGACGCGCGATACTTTGAGGAGGAAGAAGCGGACTGGGACTGGCGACGTAACAAACCGACCGTCGAAGTCGTCGAAACCTTCGACGACGGCGCTCGTCTCCGCTTCCCTCAGGCGACCTTCCGCTCCGCTCCCTTCGGGTATATCGCGCAGATTTCAGAGTATCCGGAGCTCCCTTCCAAATACTACGAGCCTCAGGTCTTCCACGGACAATATTACGAACGTCCCATTCCCGCCTACACATACGTCAATATCGACGGACTAGAGCCCAGTAAAACGTATCGCGCCCAGATTAAGCCGATCAACTGTTTTCAGCGCGTCTCCTCAAAATCGACGGAATGTTTCTTCGAAGTTCCCCCCGTGCGTCCGATCGGCGCGCAGGGAGCTCCAGACGTTCTCGATCTCTTGATCCTCGAAGGGCGCTTCGCCGACCAAGCCGCGCCTGCGGCCCCCGCGCCGATCCCCTGCCAGTATTTCGGCGCCCCTCAATCGGTCGTCGACGAAGACCTCGACGCGTTCGTCCTTGACCTCGACGGGCGCAAGAGCGTCGCCGTCGCCCATGGCAAGCCGATCAACGCGCGACGCATATATCGCGGAACCTTCGTCACGCGATTCAAAGCGTTCGAAAAGACGGAAGAAACCGATCCCTTCTGCACGCTCCTTGGGGATACGAACCCGAAGGGCGCGGAACTCTACGTCAACACCTTGGAAAAGACGGTCTTCTTCCGCTTCAGTGTCAACGACGGGGAATATCAATCGATCGAAGCGCCGATTTCGTTCGGAAGATGGATCGACGTCGCGGCGGTTTACAACGAGCAGTGCGCGATCCTCTACGTCGACGGGGCGGAAGTCGCGCGAGTCGAAGCTCCCGGCGCGTTGACGCGATTCCCGCATCACGTCGTCTACGCGTATACGGTCGGCGCCGACGTTGATCCTGGCGGGCACAAACGCCGCTGTTTCAAGGGTCGCGTCGCCTTCGCGCAAGTCTATTCCTGGCCCCTCTCCGCCGGGCAGATCGCGGAGCTCGCGGCAAAATAACTCTCCGCGTCTCTCTTCCCTCTTTCAGGACGTTCCACGCTTTTTACGCGCGTTGCGAACGTCCTTTTTCTTTGGAAATCCTCGCTTGAATATGCGTCGCGATTCTTTAGAATAACCGTTAAGAAACGATCTCATAATTCGCGCAAGGCGCGCGACGATCTTATAAGGAGTTCTCTATCAATGAGTTGCCGATTATCTCCCTGGAGTCTGCGCACTACGACCCTCGATTCTTCTCAGCCGATAATTATGGCGATCCTCAACGTCACCCCCGACAGTTTTTCCGACGGCGGACGTTTTCGCGAATCTCAAGACGGCGCGTTCGAAGTCGACATTGACGCGGTCGTCGACGCGGCGAAGAAGGCGTTGCGCGACGGAGCCGTAATTCTCGACGTCGGCGGTGAAAGCACGCGGCCCGGCACGGATCCGATCGAAGAAGCGGAAGAGATGCGCCGCGTAATCCCCGTCGTCAGAGCGCTACGCCGCGAAGTCGACGCGCCGATCTCCGTCGACGCCTACCGCCCGTCCGTCGCCGCCGCCGCGCTTGAAGAGGGCGCCGAGATCATTAACGACGTCGCCGCCGGACGATATATCGAGTCGGAAAAACGATTCGCCGACGAAAACGAAGAGGGATTCCGCGAAGAGATGGCCGAGGTCGTCGCCAAGTACGGCGCCGCCGTCGTGCTTATGCACATGAGGGGCGCTCCTAAGACGATGCAAACCGGCGAAATCGAGTATCCCGTCGGCGTCGTCGAGGACGTTTGCGCCTTCCTCGAACGACGACGCGACGCGTTCGTCAACGCCGGCGTCAACGCATACAAGATCTGCTACGATCCGGGGCTCGGATTCGGCAAGACCTACGAACAAAACTGGGAACTCGCGGCACATTCGGAATTTTTCCGTCGTCTGGGAGGCCCGATCCTTTACGGGTACTCGCGCAAATCGATGCTACGGGAAACCGCGCGGCGGTACCGCGAAGAGTGCGGAATCGCGCCGGAAAACGCGCGTCCCGACCGCGCGACCCTCGATTTTGAGACGGGCGTTTTGAGCGCGATCCTCGCGACGAAGGGAGTCGAAGTCCTGCGCGTCCACGACGTGCCGGGAACAGCCCTCGCGCTAAGAATCGCCGCCTTGACCTACAACGATCCGCTAATAAAATGCTGAACGATTCTGGAATGACGTCGCAAATCCTCATTATAGGAACCGACGAAGCGGGATACGGGCCCTATCTCGGACCGTTGACGGTCGGCGCGTCGTGCTGGCTCGCGCCGAACCGTCGCGCGTCGACGTCGGAGGACGCGCTGGAAGCCTCTCTGCTAGCGTTCCTGCCAGACGACGCGACGCAAAACGAGACGCACAATCCGGGATTCTTCCCCGACGCGCTCAACGACGCGCTGAGCCCTTTCACTGGGAATGTTAAGAGCGCCTTTCCCCTCGTCGACTCGAAGAAGCTCTTCGGCGCGACTCGCGCCCTTGCGACTCTCGAGCGTCCCTTCATGATCGCGCAGACCCTCGCGGAGATCGACGCCGCCGACTTTCGAACGCTCCTCGAACGTCTCAAGGCGGACGCGTCCGATACCCTTCCGCCATGGGAAATCGACGCGAATCTCGCGCTTCCAACGGATCCCAAGACGCTCCGCGCGTCTCTCGACGACTCGCTCGAAGCGGTTCGTCGCCGCCTCGACGCGACGCGGACGCGCCTTCTCCTCCTCGCCGCGCGACGCGTCCAGCCGCGCGAATTCAACGTCCTCGACGACCGTCTCGGTCTCAAGAGCGCGATCATCGCCGAGATTACGACGTCCCTCGTTGTCGAAACCCTCGAACGCGCGTTGCGCGCGTTGGGAGACGCCGCGCCCGATCGCGCGCTCGTCCTCTGCGATAAACTCGGCGGATCCGCGCGTTACGCCGCTACGCTGAAAAAACGATTCCAACGCGACGACGTCAAGATTCTGCGCGAAGGGCGCGACGCAAGCGTCTATCGTCTCACCGCGTCGGGGGGAATCGACCGAACGGGCGCGTTCCTTCCCTTCCCGCGTCGCGTTGAACTCGAAATCCAATTCACGGCGAAGGGAGAAAAGAACGCGCCGACGGCGCTTGCGTCTATCGTCGCGAAATACTTGCGCGAACTCTCGATGCGCCTCTTCAACGACTTCTGGCGACGCGCCGTCGCGCCCCGAGAACTGCGCGAAACCGCGGGCTATCCCGTCGACGCCATGCGTTTTCGAGAGGATATGGAAGACGCGCGACGCGCCCTCAAGATTCCCGACGACCTCTTCTGGCGACGAAAATAATCTATCCCCCTCCCCAACAAAGGACGCCGATCATGACGAACGCCCCTCCGACGACTCGATATTCGCGCAAAAAACTCTCGCGAAAACGAATTGCCGCGGAAGCCGTATTTAAAAGACTCGGCTTCCTCGAACGCCTCTTCTCTCGCGCGAATAACGCGATTCAAGTCACGCGCTACGAAATCGCCGACGCGAAGATCCCCGCGTCCTTCGACGGATACCTCCTCGCGCAAGTCTCCGATTTGCACAGAAAACTCTTCGAACCGCGCAACGAACCCCTCCTTAAGCTCCTTCAAGAAGCGAAGCCCGACGCGATTCTCGTCACCGGCGACCTCTTCGACGAACGCCATCCGAACGACGTCGAGGCGCGAGAGTTTCTCGAACGCGCCAACGAGATCGCGACCGTCTACTATATCACGGGAAACCACGAATCGAACCTCGACTACGCTAGCGCGGCGGAGGCGCTGTCACTCGTCGAGTCGAGCGGCGCGATCTTTCTCGACGGGAAGGTCTGCGAACTCTCGCCGCGCGGGGGCGGCGACGCAACGATTCGACTTTACGGAGTCGCGGATCCCCCTTGCGAAGAAGATTTTTTCGCGGGGATAGTTGCGCGACTCGACGCGCTTGAAGAGACGCGTGATCCTTCGCGCTTTGAGATTCTCCTCGCGCATCGCCCGGAAGGAATCGAACGCTACGCCGCGCGGGGTTACGACCTCGTCTTCAGCGGGCACGCGCACGGGGGGCAATTCCGTTTCCCGCTCTTGTGTCCGGAAGGTCTTTTCGCCCCCGGTCAAGGTTGGTTTCCGCGCTATACGGCGGGGGTTCATGAGATAGGAAGGACGCGCGAGATAGTGTCGCGCGGGCTCGTTTCGAGCGTGATCCCGACGCGACTTTTTAATAGACCCGAACTTGTGTTATGCGCGCTTAGATCGCGTACAGATATTCGTTAAGATAGGAAGGTGGCGTTATGCCATATTTTGGAGTTCATGAATCAATCTCGGGCGGTTTTGACGCCGCGGTGAACAAGGTGAAGACGAACGGATTCGACTGCGTCCAAATCTTCTCGGCGAACGCGTCGCGCTGGCTTGCGAAACCGATCTTAGCGTCGGCGGCGGAGAAATTCCAACGCGCGCTTGCGGAAACGGGGATCTCGCGTCCTTTAATCCACGACTCCTATCTGATCAATATCGCGTCGGTGAATCCGGAGCTTTTGGAGAAGTCGATCCGAGCGTTTACGGAAGAGCTTGAACGCGCGGCGACGCTTGGTATTCCGTGGGTCGTGATGCACCCCGGTTCAGCGAAGGACGACTCGCGGGAATCGGCGCTTGCGCGCGCGGCGCAAAGCTTCGACCGGATCTTCGAAGCGATCCCCGAGAATAAGACGACGGTGTTGATCGAAACGACGGCGGGTCAAGGCGCGTATCTTGGCTCGAGCTTCGAGGAGATCGCGTCGATCATCAACGCGTCGGCTCATCCCGACCGTTTCGGCGTCTGTTTCGATACGTGCCATTCGTTCGTCGCGGGCTACGATATAGCGACGCGCGACGGCTACGAGCGAACCTTCGAAGAGTTCGACAAAACGATCGGTCTGGAGCGTCTTCAGGCGTTTCACTTAAACGACGCGGTGAAAGGGCTTGGATCTCATCTCGATCGTCACGCGCATATCGGGCGCGGGGCGCTTGGAGAAGACGCGTTCCGCTTCATCGTCAACGATCCGCGTTTCAAAGAACTCCCGATGTACCTCGAAACGCCTAAGGGGACGGCGGAAGACGGTCGAGAATGGGACGTAATAAATT
>CAVGEG010000072.1:0-15236 GCA_963628165.1 Paratractidigestivibacter sp.
ACGCCCTCGTACGTGATACCCTTGCCTTTGTGAGGTTCAGAGGGACGAACAGCTCTGACGTCAGCAGCGAATTGACCAACGAGCTGCTTGTCGCAACCAGTTACGACAACGTGCAACTGGTCAGGACAAGTCACTTGAACGCCGGCGGGAATAGTAAGCTTGATTTCATTAGCGAAACCAGCGCGAACTTCGAGCTTTTGGCCGCTAACGGCAGCCAAATAACCGGTACCAAAAATCTCGAGCTTTTTCACGTATCCGGCAGAGACGCCGATAACCATGTTCTGAACAAGCGCTCTCGTCAGACCATGCATAGCGTTCGCGACGCGCGTTTCATACAATTGCTCAACGACTATGGACTTTGAATCTTCGGACATTTTCAAAGCCACTTCGGGGCGGAAGGTTTGAGTCAATTCGCCTTTAGCCCCTTTGACTGTGAGCTCGCGATCGTTTTTGATCTCGACGGTAACTCCGTCGGGAACGACGACCGGTTTTTTTCCAATTCGTGACATAATAAAATTCCTAAGGCTGAAATGTGTAGCTTTAAAGCAATCTTTATTCCAGACGTTTACGCGCCTACCATACAGGTCTTTATGAATCGAAATTCATGGGTCGGCGCTCGACGCGCATACCGCCCCTCGCCCCTGAAATGCCTGTAGTAAACTACGGAACTGTTGTTTATCCGGGAACCGGGCGCGTCTTGTGAAAAGCGCGACGTTATATCTGTTATGAGAAGAAACGATAAATCATTGACGTCTCATCTCATAATACGCATAAATTTCATTTTACGCGATACAAATATTTGTCAATAAGAAAAGCGCGCTTTTTAAAAGAAGCGCGCTCATTTTTGTTATCACCAGATTTCGCAGATGATTTCGCCGCCGACATTTTGCTCTCGCGCTTCGCGATCGCTAATGACGCCCTTGTTCGTGCTAAGGACGTAAATGCCCAATCCGTTCAAAACGGGCTTAAGATCTTTCGGACTGGCGTAGCAACGACGACCAGGCTTGCTGATCTTGCGGATTGAACGAATAACGTGCTCGCCGCTGTTGCTGTACTTGAGCTGAATGCGAATAATGTTCGCCGGAGAATCTTCGACCACCTGGTAACTCCAGATGTAACCTTCTCTCTTTAAGACGTCGACAACGCCTTCTTTCATTTTGGAGTAAGGAACGTCCAAAATAACTTTTTCGACTTTAATAGCGTTGCGGATACGAGTTAACATATCGGCAATGGGATCGGTCATCATAGCTCAGTTCTCCTTTATTACCAACTCGCCTTCTGAACGCCTGGGATGAGACCTTGATTCGCCAGCTTGCGGAAGCAAATTCTGCACAGACCAAATTTTCGATATACAGCTCGCGGACGACCGCAGAGCTTGCAACGATTTTCGCGACGAGTGCTGAACTTCGGCTCTCTATTTCCTTTTGCAATTTTTGATTTACTAGCCATATTAGATCACCCTTAATCAGCTCACTTTTCCGGTGTTGAAAGGCATGCCGAAAGCACGAAGCAGTTCGCGCGCGTCGTCATCGCTGTCAACATTAGTGACGAACGTGATATTCATACCCTGGGACTTCGTGTATTTGTCAGGATTCAGTTCTGGGAAAACAAGCTGTTCCTGCAAACCGAGATTGTAGTTACCACGACGATCAAAACTGTTAGGATTTAATCCTCGGAAGTCGCGGACACGCGGCAGAACAATAGAAATCAAGCGATCCATGAACTCGTACATACGAGCGCCACGCAAAGTGACTTTGCAACCGATATTCATACCTTCGCGAAGGCGGAAATTCGCGATAGACCGTCTAGCCTTGGTAACGACAGGCTTCTGACCGGTGATGTTCGTTAGAATGTCGAGAGCTTCTTCAAGGTTCTTCTTATCCTTGATGGCTTCGCCAACGCCCATATTAACGACGATCTTTTGGAGCTTCGGAATAGAATGAACATTCGTCTTTCCGAGTCTCTTTTCGAGATCGGCTACGATCTCATTATTATACTTTTCTTGTAGTCTTGGCGTCATTTAGGATACCTTTAGTTACGTTTCTTGCTATACGGCGCTTCAGGGAGAACGACGCCACATTTTTTGCAGACGCGATTCTTTTTCCCTTCTTCATTAAACTTGTAACCAACGCGGGTCGGTTTCGAGCAAGCTGGACAAACAAGCATAACCTTGGCGACCGGAACAGGCATCATTTTGGAAAGACGACCGCCCTGCATGTTGCGCTGGGAGCGACGGACGTGACGTTTAACCTCGTTGACGCCTTCAACGGTAACCTTCGAGGTTTCAAGATCGACAGCCGTGACTTTACCTTTCTTTCCGCGATCTTTACCGGAGAGCACGACAACTTCGTCGTTAGTTTTAATACGCATCTCAGACCACCTCTTTAGCAAGGCTAATAATCTTCATGAACCCGAGATCACGAAGTTCGCGACCAACGGCCCCAAAAATTCGGGTACCTCGAGGATTCTTATCGTTATCGACTAGGACAGCGGCGTTACGGTCAAAACGGATGTAACTTCCGTCAGGACGACGCGTGGGTTGCTTCGTGCGGACGATTACCGCTTTGACAACTTGTCCTTTTTTAATTTGGCTACCGGGAATAACCGACTTCACAGAACAAACAATAATGTCTCCGAGTCGAGCTGTCCGACGGTGAGTTCCGCCTAACACTTTAATGCACTGCAATTCACGAGCGCCTGTGTTATCAGCGGATTCCAAACGAGTCTGCATTTGAATCATGATTCTTACTCGCTTTCTTAACTTTATATTCTCTGCTTAAACCGCTCAACGATTATCGCTACGGAGCTACCCGCGTCATTCGCTGATCTTTTCCGCTTTTCTCACGATACCTACCAAATTCCATCTTTTGAGCTTTGAAGTCGGACGGCTTTCTTCAATCTCAACAACATCGCCGCAGGAGGATTCGTTATTTTCGTCGTGAACATAGCAAACGGTGCGAGTACGAACGTATTTGCCGTATTTCGGATACTTCTTAATACGGGGAATTTCGACCCGACGAGTCTTACTCATTTTGTCGGTTTTAACAACGCCAACTAACTTCATCTTAGGCATATGTACCTCGCAGTCAATGCGTCTAAAGTCTCACAAAGTGAACTTTGAAGCATTCCTTCAGTTTTCTCTTTGAATGGTTTTAATCTGAGCGATCAACTTCTTCGCTTTTCCAACTTCACTCGGAGAATCCAAACGTTCCATATTAGCCTGGATACGAAGCTTGTATAGCTTTTCGATTGTTTCTTTGAGCAAGCTGTTCTGCTGCTCAGCGCTCATTTCTCGAATTTCTTTAGCCTTCATATTTTCAATCCTTAAGGACGACAAGAGCCGTCGTTTGATTTTAGGCGGGAGTGAGTCGTCGTTTTGCAACGACGACTCGCGATATTAGCTATCAGATCGCCTTGCGACGAATCAAACGGCATTTGACTGGCATCTTGTGAGCCAAACGGTTAAAGCATAGCTTAGCAGTTTCCTCAGGAACGCCGCCGACTTCGTACATTACCGTTCCGGGATGAACGACTGCCGCCCAGTATTCAGGCTCACCCTTACCTTTACCCATACGAGTTTCAAGAGGGATAGAGGAGATTGACTTATCGGGGAAGATGCGGATGTAAAGTTTACCTTCCGTGCGCAGATATTGTTGAGCGGCGATACGGCCTGCTTCAATAGTAGCGGCGCTAATCCATCCCCCTTCGAGAGTTTGCAGACCGAAATCGCCAAAGCTTACAACCTGCCCTCGAGTGGCATTACCTCTTATACGCCCTCTTTGAATTTTTCGGTGCTTGACCCTTTTCGGCATTCTGGCCATTGTTATCTTCCTCGCTATATTCGCCCTGATTTATCCAAACTTGAATTCCGATGTGCCCTTGCGCAATTTTGGCTTCATGGAAACCGTAATCGATTTTAGCGCGGAGAGTTGAAAGCGGAATCGACCCCTCGGCTTGTTTTTCACAACGCGCCATTTCAGCGCCGCCAAGACGTCCGGAAAGTTGAATTTTAATACCCTTAGCGCCCTTTTCCATCGCCTTAGACATCGCGTGTTTGATAACGCGTCTAAAGCTCGCGCGCTTCACAAGCTGATCGCCAATATCCTCGGCAACGAGCTGAGCTACCAACTCGGGATTCTTTTCTTCTTCAATCTTGAGATTGATACGACGACCCGTGAGATTCTGAAGTTCCGCTTGGAGCTCTTCGATCTTCTCGCCTTTACGACCGATCAGGAGGCCAGGTCGAGCAGTAGTGATGATGACACGCACTTCGTCGCGAGTGCGTTCAATCTCAATTTTCGCAACACCCGGAAAACTCAGTTCGCCCTTACGGTTGTCTTTGTCTTCCTTGTGCTTTTTAACAAACTCGCGAATCTTGGCGTCTTCGACTAATAAGTCGGCGAACTCCTTCTTAGGGGAGTACCAGCGGCTTTTCCAGCCTTCCATAACGCCTACTCGAAGCGCGACGGGATTAACTTTCTGTCCCATACAACGTAGTCCTATGTTATAGTCGCTAAAAATTTAGTCGACAGGTGATTATTATTATTCAAGCACGACGCTGATGTGACTCGAGCGACGACGGATGATCACTGAAACCCCGCGAGAACCGGCTCGCCAACGTCGTTGCATCGGACCGCCGTCAATACGAACGTCGACGATCTTCAGGTTAAGATCGCGAACGTCCTGATTCAGACGATCTTCCGCGTTGCTCATGGCGCTTTTGAGAACCTTCTCGAGGTATCGAGCTCCGCGATTCGGATAGCATTCAAGAAGCGTCACCGCCTCGTCGGCATATTTTCCACGAATTAAGTCGGCAAAGACGCGCACTTTTTGAGCGCTGACGTCAGCAAACTTGTGTACCGCGCGAAATTGGGGCGCAGTCTTCTCGGAGTTTGTGTCGTTAATATTCTTTTCCATTGTAACGCCTATCGAAATTACTTGCCTTTACCACCGTGCCCGTTGAAGCGTCGAGTCAAGGAGAACTCCCCGAGCTTATGGCCTACCATATCCTCGGTCACAAGGACTGGCAAGAAGACTTTACCGTTATGGACAAGGAAAGTGTAGTCAACAAATTGAGGAAGGATCGTGCACGCGCGAGACCAAGTTTTAATGGGCTCTTTCTTCCCTGTCTGGTTCATTTTTTCGACCTTCGCCAGGAGCTTAGCGTCGTAGGCTGGGCCTTTTTTAATTGATCTACTCATTGTATTCCCAGTTTTAAATTAGGATTATAATTATACTTCAAGCGTTTACTTGAAGAGCCCATCATATTACGAAAGCTTCAGCACGCCATAGCGGCGGCTACGACGACGACGAACGATAGCCTTGTTCGATGCCTTCTTATGCTTGCGCGTCGAAGTACCCTTGGTCGGTTTACCTGTAGGTGAAACGGGATGGCGACCACCCTTGGTACGACCTTCACCACCACCATGCGGGTGATCGATCGGGTTCATGGCGGTACCACGAACATAGGGCCGACGTCCCATCCATCGCATACGACCGGCTTTACCGATCACGATGTTCATGTGATCAGCGTTGCCGACGACGCCGATGACGGCGCGACAAGCGGCAGGAACGCGACGGAGTTCGCCGCTAGGGAGGTTAAGAAGAGCCCATTCGGCTTCACGAGCAACCAACTTGGCGCTGGAGCCTGCGGAACGGCACATGCAACCGCCGCGACCGGGGCGTAATTCGATGTTATGGATCGTAGAACCAAGAGGAATCTTGGAAAGGGGCAAACAGTTACCAACGAGGGGTTCAGCGTTCTGACCACTCATGAGCTTCTGACCGACCTGCAAACCTTCAGGGGCGATGATGTAACGCTTTTCGCCGTTTTCATAGACGAGAAGCGCAATACGCGCGCTACGGTTAGGATCATATTGAATCGAATCGACAACGGCAGTCATACCGTCAAGATTACGGCGATAGTCGATCAAGCGCAGATGGCGCTTGTGGCCGCCGCCTCGATGTCGAACAGTAATAATACCCTTGTTGTTGCGACCGCTACAACGCTTCTTTGGACGAAGCAAACTCTTCTCCGGCTTCGCTCCCTTCGTCAGTTCGGCGAAATCGCTAACGCTCATATTTCGCCGACCCGCGTTATTCGGTCTATATCGTCGAATACCCATTGTTTATCTCCAATCGTATTTCGTTATCTTTATACCGTAAAGTGTCGGCCAATCTCAATAGAGATCAAGACGATGCTCCGCGTCGAGCTTGATCATGGCCTTCTTCCACGATCGCGTGACGCCAATCCCCTTTCGGGTTCGTCTTTTCTTGCCTTGGCGATTCTGCGTATGAACGGAAACGACCTTCACGTCATACAGGGTTTCGATCGCTTCTTTAATATCGGTCTTCGAAGCAAGCTTATGAACTTCGAAGGTGTAGGTGTTACGCGCCGACGAATTATGAAAACCTTTTTCGGTTACGATCGGGCGAATGATGATCTGATACGGTTCAAGGACAAGCTTGGTATCAGTAATATCTTTGCATTGAGCCATTGTTCAACTTCCTCTTATATCTTTCTTATAGGTGACTCAGATGGATTTGAACGAATCACTCGGCTATACGAGTCTTAACAAAGGTTTCGATCGCCGACTTCGTCATAAGAACCTGATACGGGCGAAGAATTTCCCAAGCGTTCAAATCGGTAACAGGAAGAACTTTGGCCGTTGGGATATTACGAACACTCAGCGTTACGCTACTATCGCATTTATCGACGACCACGAGGACAGTCTTGTTAAGATCGAGTTTCGTGAGGATCGTAGCGATCTCTTTAGTCTTAGGAGCTTCCAAGGCGATCGTGTCAATGAGTTTGACATATTCGCCGCGGATCTTCTCGGCCATCGCCATCGTCGTAGCGAGTTTCAGAGCCTTGCGCGGAAGCCTGTAAGACCAATCCTTGGGGGTTTTGGCGAAGATATGCCCACCGCCGCGACGAATACCGCTACGCTTATGACCGGCGCGCGCGTTACCCGTGCCCTTCTGCTTGTACATCTTTTTCCTTGAACCGGAAACTTCAGAGCGAGTCTTGCTCTTCGCAGAACCTTGACGAAGGTTCGCTTGATACATTACAACAGCGTCATGAAGCAACTGCTTGCTAATTTTAGGGGCGAGAGCATCGAGATCGATCTCGAAATCGCCAACCTTCGCGCCTGTCTTGTCAAGTATATTTAAATTTGCCATCTTTTATCCATAAGCCTTATTATTTTTTTGTGGTTAAAGCCGCGCATACGCGTAATAATTAGGCAAGTCGCCACTTATTGTGCTTCGGAGCCGGCAATTTATTCGTTGGACGAATCGAGACGTAAGCTCCCGTCGGACCTGGAACGGCGCCACGGATCACTAGCAAGTTGTTTTCTTTATCGACAACAACAACCTTCTGATTTCGAACCGTGCAACGCGCGTTTCCGTAATGACCAGGCATTCGCTTACCTTTAAGGACACGACTAGGATAGGAGCTACAACCCGTACCGCCAAGGTGACGATGGCATTTCTTAACGCCGTGCGTCATTCTTTGGCCGCTGAAGTTATGACGCTTCATTGCGCCAGCAAAACCGCGACCTTTGCTATTGGCGGTGATGTCAACCGCGATAACGTCGTTGAAAACCTCAACGTTGAACTGCTGACCAACCTCAACGCCTTCAACAGGAACACGGAATTCGCGAATGAAGAACTTTGGATTGCAACCAGCCTTAGGAGCAAGAGCGAGACCTTTCGCCTGACGCTTGCTGTCGATCTTCGCAACGTGTCCTCTTTCGCACTTGCCCGCTAGAGAAGCGCGCTTATCCCTAAAACCAAGCTGAACAGCCTCATAGCCGTCACGTTCGACGGTTTTAACCTGCAAAACGTCGCACGGTCCCGCTTTAATTACGGTAACAGGAATCACTTCTCCCTGTTCTGTGTAGAGCTGACTCATACCGAGTTTCTGACCAAGTAAACCGATACTCATGTCTATTTTTCCTTCGTCTTTTCAGACAGTTTCCCCGCATTGCGGCCCGATCTAGTTTCGTGAAGGCCGATACGGTATCTAAATTACCTTGTCAACGAGTTCCATTCGAGGCTTTGATACGAATATCAACACCAGCGGGCAAACTAAGCTTATTGAGAGCTTCAATAGTTTTAGCTGTCGCTTGAACAAGGTCAATAATGCGCTTATGTGTTCTAATTTCGAACTGCTGACGAGCCTTCTTATCGACGTGAGGACTGGAAAGAACAGTGTATCTTTCAATTCGCGTCGGAACCGGAATCGGACCGTGAACAGTCGAACCAGTACGCTTAGCGGTTTCAACAATTTCCATAGCGCTCTGATCTAACGCAACGTGATCATACGCTTCCATTCTGATACGAATAACATTTTCAGGAGTTGACACTTTACTCTCCGTTACCTCAGTTGACAAATATCTTATCTGACGCCCTTCGCATTCTCAATGGAGACCATCAGATCATTAGCTCTATGCAGTTTACTGAAACAACACCGCAGTCGCCGACTTTGCGTCTACCCAAGATGGGGACTTTTATAACTAAGTAACCGGATGCATTCCTTCTGCTGCGCATAACTTTTAAGAGAAGTTAGCGGCGCGATCCGAACACTTCGTTGTCGGTAATTTGCAACGTTCAGTATATTGTATAGAGTCTTCCCAAAGAATCAAGATAGTTTTAGAGAAATTTGAAAAATTTCTAAAAGATAGAAAAAGGAAGTTACGCTCTCTCTAACTCTGAGAGAACGGCTTCAAAAATTTCCTCTGGCTCAACCATTCTTCCCGGTCCGGATTCGCCACAACTCAATCGTCCCGACGCTGGTCCGATAAACGCGACCCCGTCCTCTAGAAGTTGCATGCAATTCCGCTGAACGCTCGGCTTAGACCACATCACGGAATTCATTGCGGGAGCCATAATGATTTTGCCGGCAAAGGCTAGATAAACGGAACTTAGAAGATCGTCGGCAATCCCGTTGGCAAATTTACCGATAACGTTTGCCGTCGCGGGGGATATGCAGAAAACTTTAGCGTTGCGAGCTAGATCAATATGGGGATGGGCGAATCTCGGATCCCACATCGAAGTAAAGACGGAAGATCCACTGAGGGCTTCAAAGGTTTTAGGGGCAACCAACTGAGTCGCGGCCTCCGTCATGACGACGGAAACATCGACGTCCGCTTTAACAAGAAGGCTCGTGAGAATCGCCGCTTTATAAGCAGCGATCCCCCCGCTAACTCCGAGCAAAACGCTTTTGTCTTTCCTCATTTTCGTCAATCGTCCCTAATACTTAATAATCTATTTTCAAACGTTTGCCAAGCTAGTTATTGCCAAACCATACTGTCCTCAGATCGAGTTGGAGGACCAGCCCGTTGAGTCGTTACCTGAAGAGAGCATGCGATCAAAAGCGGAAGCGTCCCCCGTTCCTGCCTTATTCTGCGAGTTAACCTCAAGATCGCCGTCTAAATTCAAGCTAATCTTGTCTTCCAAGATTTCACGAACGACGACTTGAAGCTTGTCCTCTTTACCGGTAGGATCCTCGACAAAGGGTACGGCGCCACGATTTAGATGCGCGAGTCTTTTCTGAATCAACGATGTAAGACGGAAACGACCGCCGGCCTTTCGAATCAAATCTTCATCTTTAAGCTCTTCAATCATCTTTAACTCCTCTCCCCAAACTTTAAAAGCCCAGGTTTCACATCTTAGTTATAAGAAGCAAGTATTCTGACTAAATCCTCAAAAGCGACGTCGAGGTTGTCGTTGAATATACGCTCTTTATAGCATTTACTGTAGGAAATCTCTTTCTCAGCCTGTTCAAGTCTTATTGCTAAATCCTCGTCGTTTTCAGTGCCTCGATTGAGAAGCCTTTCTTTCAAGGCGTCTAAGCTTGGCGGGAGAATAAAGATCGACAGCGCGTCTGGCAATTCCTTCATAACGCTCAGAGCGCCCTTGACGTCGATCTCAAGCAGAACCCATTTTCCTTGATTGGTTTGAGACTCTACTGTCTCTCGTAAGGTGCCGTAAAGGGCTCCCCCTTCATATACTTCAAAAGACTCCAGGAACTCGCCCTTAGCGCGTTTTTCCAGAAACTCGTCTCTTGACATAAACCAATATTCGCGACCGTTCACTTCCCCAGGTCGAGGAGATCGAGTAGTCGCCGAAACGCTCAACACGAGAGGAAAGGAAGGTTCATTTAGAAGTTTTTTAACGAGCGTCCCCTTCCCCACGCCAGAAGGACCGGAAATTATTACCACTTTTCCTTTCTTCTGAGGGCCAACGTCACGATAAGATTGATCAAGCGCCACGCTTAAACCACACTATTCTACGTTCTGCACCATTTCACGAATACGTTCGATCACAGTTTTCATCTCGACGACCAAGCGAAGGACGTCTTTTGAATTCGCTTTCGAACCGATCGTATTCGTTTCACGGAACATCTCTTGAGTGAGAAAATCTAATTTTTTTCCGCAAACTTTCTCGCGTTCCATCGCATTACTGAACTGAGACAAATGCGAGATGAACCGCGCGATCTCTTCCGATATATCGACTCGATCCGTGTAAATCGCCACCTCACGCACTAAAACGGAAGGATCAAGATCGACTGAAGTTTCCTCCAACGCTTTAGAAACGCGTTCAGTCAATCTTACGCGATAATTTTCAGCCACGGTTGGGGCGATGCGTTTAACTTCTTCGATCATCGTCTGCAACTCGGAAAAATTTTCCTCCAAATATTTCTGCGTGGACGCGCCTTCGGCTTCGCGCATTGTCTGCAATTCTTTCAGCGAAGTCTGGATATTATCGGCGATTTTATCCCACAACAGCTCGGATAGATTCGAGTCTTCGGAGCGCGCTTTATCTTGAATGACGCCAGGCAGACGTAAAAAGTCAACGATGGAACTCTGTCCTCTTAGCGACGGCAAATCCTGGTTTTCTCTTTCAAACCGAATAACTTCCGAAATATATTTTCGTAAGGTTGGGAAATTAAGTTCAAAATCGAAAGCGTCGGATTGACGTGTCACTTTAAGATTAAAATTAACGGAGCCTCTCGCGATTTTTTCGTGAAGCAGTTCGTCAATTTTAATTTCAAGACCGCTAAGGCCTTCCGGCAACCTAATTGAAGTCTTCAGATAGCGATTATTAACCGACTTGATTTCAGAGGAAATTACGTAATCTTCCCCTTGGGTCGTGCACGACCCAAAACCTGTCATACTTACTAACATAGCGTTATCTTATAATGAATCCGTCTAGTAAGCGTTAAGATTATTCGCCGTCGGTTTCGCTCGCAACGGGAGCTTCTTGAGTATCGGATGCAGGAGCGTCGCCTTCGCTCGCGTTAGATTCGGAGGTCGGGAGAGCCGGAACGTCGCCGACAGCGGCGCCGTCAGTCGCCGGGGCGGGCATAGTCAAAGCGTTTTCGGTCGCGCGATCAACGATGGAGTTGCCGCTTTTCATGCTCAGTATGTAACGACCGCCGAAGCACGTCACAAACCAAATAACCGTAGTCCAAATAGTAATCTTGAGGAAGACGTCGCTGGTCTTGGTTCCAAACATGCTGCTACCCCCCATGCCGCCAAAGGCGCCCACGAGTCCACCTCCCTTGCCTCTTTGAAGTAGGATAATGAGGATCAAGAAGAGGGAGAGGATGACCATGAAGATGAAAAGGAGCGACTGGAGGATGGCGCTAAACATATTTCAAAACTCCGTACCTCGGAAAACGCGTCCGAGAGCTGATGACCCGCAGCTCAGTTTGCGGATTAAATGAAACAGGTAAATATTTAAACGGGCGACGCCTTGTGAAGACGTCGCGCGTCAAAATCTGAGTCGTTCTCAACGAACGTTGTTGATGATTTCCATGAATGCGTCAACCTTGAGGGACGCGCCGCCGACGAGAGCGCCGTCGACGTCGGGCTTACTCAGGATTTCCTTAGCGTTGGAGCCTTTGACGCTTCCGCCGTACTGGATGCGGACGACGTCGGCAACTTCCTTGCCATAGCGTTCGGTAATCCACGCGCGGACGTCGGCGTGAACTTCTTGCGCCTGATCAGGAGTGGCGACCTTACCGGTGCCAATAGCCCATACGGGTTCATAAGCGATAACGCACTTCTTCATGTCTTCCGCGGAAACGCCGGAGAAGGATCCGTCGAGCTGACGACGGTTGACTTCGTTGGTGACGCCCGCTTCGCGTTCCTTAAGGAGTTCGCCAATGCAAACGATCGGGATGAGACCGGCGGCGAGGGCGGCGCGAACTTTAAGATTGATCAGTTCGCTCGACTCGCCGATGATGTGACGACGTTCGCTGTGTCCAAGAATGACGTACTGGCATCCGACGTCGGTAAGCATCGCCATTTCGATTTCGCCGGTGAAGGCGCCAGCCTTTTCAAAATAAGCGTTCTGAGCGCCAACGCCAATGTTCGAACCCTTGAGGATTTCAGCTACGGGCTGAACATAAAGGGGAGAGGGGCAAACGGCGATATCAACTTCGCTAACGCCAGCGGCGGCTTCCTTGAGACCCTGAGCGAGAGCTTTCGCTGAGTCGAGCTTCAAATTCATCTTCCAATTGCCGGCAATTAAGAGACGACGCATTTTCATCCTCACTTTGTTTTTACATACATGAACCCAATGTCTGGCATAACAAGCCTCGACTCGGATATTGATCCATTGAATTATTAATGTTACTTTGTTTTCCCTTGTTTTCAAGGGGTTCATTTACAAAAATCAAAATCCCCATGACTCATTCAACGCTCTTAATCTGAACCTTCACCGTCCCTCTGTTACGCCTCAAATACCGCGAAGCCGAATTAACCCGGAGAAAGAGTTCCCCGTCTACCTCCCCTTCAAGCGTCAAACTCTTCAAGAAAAATTCCTCATGCCGATTCCAAGGATAACAGGCGTCGTAAACGGGAGACCCCGACTCGCTTTTTCCCCCGCGCCCCAGGTTCCCGCGTTGGTTGTCGTCGACGCGACCTTCCCCTGGAGTCGACGCGCTTGGTCTATAATCCGACCCTTCCGCGTCAAAACGCGTTCTCCTCTTCCTATCCAACATAGGGAAAGGAATCTTAGATTTCGACTCATCCCCCGCTTTCACAAAACCGTACGTTTCTTCAAACGTCCTACTCTGAAGCCCCGGCGTCACAACCGCCTGAACCCGCCCCACCGGGCTGTCGTTGTAATATTGAACCGAAGCGCCCGTCCCCTCGAATTTCATCGTCCGATCTGCAATTGGCAGATAAAAGTCAAAGCGTCCGCCGACCATGAGCCTGTAAGTCTTCCCCTTTTCTATCGCGACTCCCGTTCCTTGCCACCCCCTCGTCGTATCAACTTCGACAACGACGCCCCGTTCAAAATCCAACGCGTCGGCGCTCAACATTTCCCCAGACGGCACAATAGACGAACTCTCGAAGTCATACCCGAAATCTATATCGTATAAGAACGCGGCCCAATCGTTCTCCAACTCTCCCCAGCGTTCGCCAATAGCGTCGACAAAGAGACGATTTGGATCTACCGTTGTCGTCCAATATGGAAGGAGCGCCGCTATCTCCGAATATTTGGGCGAGTTGTAGAGGAACATGACGAGCGCCCAACTCCACGCGTACGTCGTGTCGTTCACGAAATCGCGCGGTTCAAATCTCAAAATATTCAGCAGCGTCGGCGCTTGATTATTTTTTATAGCTTCTTTGACGATTCGTAAACGCGCAAATCCAGGAGTATCCTCTTCCGCCTCCGGAATCAATCCGATCCGCAGGTCGCCGTTCGGTTCAAACTTATGTAGCGCTAAATATTCTGCCGCCCCCTCCGAAAACCAACGCGGCCTCAAATCTCCAAATAAATCGTGCATGAACGTATGAACCAATTCGTGCGTCAAGAGAAAGCGGTTGTAGTACGGTTCCCCGTGAACTTTGGCAAAAATTCTGTCCCGATCAGAATATCCATTCAGAAAACGCGGCGGCCCGTCCAGTACGCCCAGTCGAATGAACAAGTTCGAATCCTTCATGAGAAAGGCCTGGACGCGCCAGTCTTCATACGCCGAAGCGTCGACGTGGAAAAAGTCGCATAAAAGCGGAATAGCGGAATCGAGAGCGCAGGGAATCTCGTCAACGTCCTCCGATTTAGGCATATCAGTGTAGAGGGCGACGCGTCCCCCTTCGATCTTTCTGATTCCCAGACTCTTCATTTTAGTTTCGTCAACGGGCGGAAACTTAGGCCAGTTTAGTCGTCGTTCCTTCGCTATTTGGAGCGCCATCTTTTTAATTTCGGAACCGAGAGAATCGTCCAGCCAATTGGCCGCGTTTTTGGACTGTTCGTTTAGCGTCGCGGGCTCATTATCCGAGGGGGGTAAAGAGCCGTCGTTGTTTTCTGTAGACTTGATCGAATCATTCGACTGGAGCGGGACGTTATTTCCTTTGGGAGAAGGCGCGCTTTCCTTCAATTTAATACTGGACGCGCAAGCGTTTTCCAGCTCCAAGGTTTCCCAACCTTCCCGCGCGCCAACAAGGAAAAAAGTCGCCAAGAAGATATAGCGGAATATTTTATCAAACATGACGTCCATAACTTTCATTTGCGAAAAAGCCAACTTAACTCGACAGGGTTAGAAGCATTCTTAGTTCATTATACAGGAGAAGTAAGAAGAGAAGGAGTCCCTCGCTGTTAAAGGAGCATTGGCGAGAAACGCGCTTGCAATGATTTTCAGAATAAATTAACATGCGAGCGCCGGGTGCATGGAGTTGCCGACATTGGTCTAACGGCTCGCTTTAAATGTCGCAAGGAAGCCGCGTGCGTCAAAGGGAATTGACGTCGCGAATGGTCAAGTTCTGGTCATACCGCAATCATAAAGGTTCCATTTGCCGAAACAGTTAAAAGGATTTAACGATGTCTTTCCAAATTGCGTTCCAGCCGAGCGCTAAGGGCAAGTCCCGAAAAGATAGAGCAGCCTCTTTTCCGTCATGGAAAGTCGGCGCGGCGATCATAGCGCTCGCTTCCGCCGCCGTCGTCTCGGGCGCGGGTTGCGCTTCCAGCGGGACGTCCGCCTCCGCGCGAAACGCTCAAGGCGTCCAGTCCTTCACGGCGGGTCGTTACGACGACGCCATCGCGTACTTCCAAGAATCTCTTAATGAAAATCCGGAATCCGCGGAAACCTATTACAATCTCGCCTCCGCCTATCAACGAAAAGCCGCGGCGACAGGGGACGCCACCTATCTGGCCCAAGCGGAAGATTCATATTGGACGGCGCTTGAACATAATCCCAAACCGGAGACGATCGTTTGTTG
>CAVGEG010000073.1:0-9454 GCA_963628165.1 Paratractidigestivibacter sp.
AATCCGTCCTGACATCAGAACGTCGGAACCGACGATTTCTATTTTTTTATTCCTCAACGTGGCAGCTTTACGCATCAATTCCCGACCAACACCCCCTACAGGAACGACAGCCTCGCTTCCGCCAATGATTTTTGGGGAAATAAAGACTCGCGCCTCGTCGATCAACTCCAAATCAAAAAAGTGTCCCAGCAACTCACCACCGCCCTCAACGAGGATATTTGTCATTCCTCGTTCCGCAAGTTTATTCAACAACAACAATAATCTTTGTTCGTGCAAGGGCGCGTCTAGAACCATGACTTCAGCGCCCTTCGACTCCCAGAACTCCTTTTTTCCAGGAGGAGTATTCGGGCCAAAAACCAGCAAGAGAGGCACGTCACGAGCAGTTAACGCTAATTCCGAAAAAACGGACAACGTCCCTCCGGAATCGATCACGATACGAGTTGGAATTCTTTTTGGGGTTCTCCCCTCAGGAAGACGCACTGTAAGCTTGGGGTCGTCTTCCATTGCTGTTCGACTACCAATCAAAATAGCGTCGACAGTTTCACGCCATTCATGAACGCGAAGTCTTGCTTCATCGGAAGAGATCCAATAGCTCGAACCTATGCGCGTAGCAATCTTTCCATCCAACGTCATCGCCCACTTGCCAATAACCCAAGGTCTATGCTTCGTTAAGCGAACGAGGTACGGGGAATTGAGCTCGATAGCCTTATCTTCACACACTCCTACTTCAACTTCAATTCCAGCTTCCTGTAAAAGTCGAATTCCAGCTCCATTAACACGAGGATAGGGATCTTTCATAGCGACGACGACTCGTTTGACCCCAGCGGCAATAATGGCGTTTACGCAAGGAGGAGTCTTCCCCTGGTGCGAGCACGGTTCCAATGTGACAAACATCGTAGCGCCATGAGCAAACTCACCCGCCATTTTAAGCGCATTGACTTCCGCATGAGCCTCGCCGTATTTCTGATGCCAACCTTCCCCAACTATAAGAGTTGCAAATTTACTTTCGAGCTCGGAATCGACTAGGTCAAAATCCCCGGTAGCAAACACGTTGGCCTTATCGTCAAAGTCTGATTCTGCTCCATATCGATAATCCTCGCGCACAATAACGCAACCGACCATAGGATTAGGTTCAACTAGACCTCTTCCACGAGCGGCAAGTCGAAGAGCGCGACGCATATACACAAGATCAAAATTCGAACTCATTGGAAACCAACCTTTCTGAGTTGTTGCTAAAGCACGGAAGCGTTTCTTCAACAAACCTAAACGCTCCCCTAAAATCTAACAGACTCCAACCATAACAGGAGCGTTCTTCCCTAATTATAAAAGAGATCGTCTTCCTAAACAAGGAAAACGATACTCTAAAGGAAAAATACAGGTCTTTATCAGGACTAAAGGTTGCGACGACGCTCCTACGTCTAGAACGAAAGCATGTTCAACGTCATTTTCCCTCGTTTTCTCGACGAAGACGGATCAAATCAGCTGTCGTCCTCATAGCGCAGAATTTTGGACCACACATCGTGCAGAATTTTTCGTTCTCAACGGAGCCGTCGGGATTGAGAGTCGGATGGATACGACATTCAATCTTAGTCGAAATTTTTGCGCTCCTAGAAGATTGACGCGACTCTTCATAATATTGACGCGCTCTCTCAGGGTCAAGAGACAAAGCAAATTGCTTCTCCCAATCAAAAGCAAAACGCGCCCGCGCCATCTCGTCGTCGCGATCACGCGCTCCCGGCCTATGCAACGCTATGTCTGCCGCGTGAGCAGCTATTTTATACGCAACGCAACCATTACGGACGTCCTCAAGTTCCGGTAATCCAAGATGTTCTTTTGGAGTCACATAACAAAGCATTGAAGCTCCGCTAAACGCGGCTGCTGTAGCGCCGATAGCGCTCGTGATATGGTCGTAACCGGGAGCTATATCGCAGACTACTGGACCTAATACATAAAACGGAGCTTCAAAACATTCCTTTGCCTGTCGTTCCATATTATCGGCAATCTGATCGAACGGAACGTGTCCAGGCCCTTCAATCATAACTTGAACGCCATGTTCCCACGCGCGTTTAGTAAGTTCGCCCATAACGGACAATTCGGCAAATTGAGCGGAGTCGCTCGCGTCATGAAGGCAACCAGGTCGCATCCCATCGCCAAGACTCCACGAAACGTCATACTGCTTCATAATGTCGCAAAGATCGTCAAACGCCTCGTAGAAGGGATTTTCCGCTTTATGCGCAACCATCCACTTAGCAGTCAAAGATCCGCCGCGGCTCACGATCCCCGTTAGACGAGAATCCACAAGAGGGATATGACGCAAAAGCAGAGCGCAATGAATCGTCATGTAATCAACGCCCTGTTTCGCTTGGCGTTCGACGACGTCAAGAATATTTTGACGCGTCATATCGAGGATATCGTCAAGTTCCTCGCAAATTTGATACATCGGAACCGTTCCCACAGGAACGGAAACCGAATCGATCATACGCGTTCTGAGAGCGTCAAGATCGGCGCCTGTCGAGAGATCCATAATGGTATCCGCACCATATTTAACAGCGCATTCAATCTTCTCCAATTCATGACGCGAATCTCCGGCAAGAGATGAAACGCCTAGATTTGCATTAATTTTAGTCGAGGCTTTACGACCAATGGCAATCGGGGACAACCCTTTTTCCAGGTGAACTTTATTCGCAGGTATGATCATTCGACCTGCCGCGACCTCTAGACGCACCAATTCTGCGTCTAGACGCTCCTTTTGAGCGACAATTTCCATTTCTGGTGTAATAACACCAGTCCGAGCCTCAGTAAGCTGCGTCATGCGATAACCTTTCTCAACAAAGTTACTTCACAAAAGCAAAGAAGTCTCTAAAACGCAATAGCAAACAATGTGGGAATCTTCATTATGGCTTGGCCTGAACAATGGTCAAGATTAGAGTTCAAGAGCGCCAATGATATCCGATAAACTCTTAACGCCAGCCTTTTCAAGCTCAATAGGGAGCGCATTGAGAATCTCTGTCGTTACGATGGGATTGAAGAAATTAGCGGTTCCAATCTCAACGGCGCTAGCGCCTGCGACTAAAAATTCCAGAACGTCGTCAACTGAAGAAATTCCGCCTATTCCAATGACTGGAATTTTTACAGCCTTAGCAACTTGCCAAACGCATCGTAATGCGATCGGCTTGATAGCGGGACCGCTGAAGCCGCCGCATCCATTGCCTAAACGAGGCTTACGCTTTCTCCAGTCGACGGCAAGTCCATAGCACGTGTTCACCGCCGATATCATATCGGCGCCCCCCGCTTCAGCGGCCTTCGCGACGTCGGCAATACAAGTAACATTAGGAGAAATCTTTACAGAAAATGGAAGTTTAAGCCTTTTTCTTAACTCCGCGGTCATCTTTTCACACAAAACCGGGTTGACTCCATAATCCACGCCCCCTGAAACGTTCGGACAGCTTACATTGAGTTCGATTGCCGTTATCCCCGTCTCTTCGTTTAGGCGTTCTGCAAAAATCTTGCAATCGTCTAAAGACTTGGCCGCTATACTAACAATTATAGGAGCTCCTAAGGTTCGCAAATAGGGTAACTTATTCCCAACAAACTCTTCTAAACCATCATTATCGAGTCCAATGGCATTGAGGAGTCCCGCCGTTGTCTCGACAGTTCGTGGAGGTTTATTTCCAGCTCGCGGCAACACAGTTATCGTCTTAGGAATAATCCCCCCGAGTTGAGAAAGATCCAGCAAACGCGAGGCTTCTTTCGCATAACCAAAAGTCCCAGACGCAACCAGAATTGGGTTGGGTAAATGAACTTTTCCAAGTGAAACAGACAACGTCATCACAAAACCTCACGTATCAACAGGACGAAACTCAATTTCAAGCAACGCTCATTTAGGAAATCGCCGTACAATTTTCTCGCGCAAATCTCTCGGAGCAATACGATACACTTCAAAGGCGTCGTACAGGGAAAAAAGCATTTCTCTGACGTCGTAACGCGAATTTTTCAGCAAGGCTTCTACTTCAGAATCAGAAATTTGGACGTCAAAATCTTCCAGAAGATAATCTAACAACTGATGTATCGCACCGACTGTTGGAATCGCACGAAAAAGCACAGGAACACCAATAACAGGGGTATGCGTCGTTAACAGCAACCCCAAACGATTCATCCTACAAAAAGTACGGACAATGATTCTATTGGCAAAAGAAAGCTGTTCGAAACCGTCGAAAAAAAGAACCTTTTTATCAAAAAAAGCGCGTTTCTGCACCATTTCCTCTTTGAAAGCAATCGGCATCTCCAGGATTTTACGGAAATCGACCGAAGAAACCAAACCCGAAGGCGAAAGCGTTCCTCCCTCCGATGACGTAAGTTCCACTTCGTCATACGCTTCAGGAGTGTTTTCTTTTGCTAAGATCTGATCTTCTGTGGAGGGTACGCCGGGAAAAGGAGCAAACTTTATCGGCTTGTCTGGCTTCGAGATTTCAAATTCCTTCTCCTCATTTTTTTTATCCTTTAGTCCAAAACTACCTGCTTGACTAAACCCAAAAAAAACTTGCTTCGGCTCTTCTTCCTTTAGAGAATCAGAATCCACGCCCATCCTGGAATCATCGCCCTTGGCGCGTTCTTCTCCCTCGGAAACAAGAGACTTTATAAAAGGTGAATCTTCGCGTACGCGAAAACCTTCGTGCGAGTCTTCCACTTCAGAAGAAGTCGTTCCAGACACAGCGGCTCTATCTCCTGAAGTTTTATGCGCCAGAAAAGCGCGTTGCTGCCTGACAAATTCCTGTTGCGTCATTACCGGCGGCGGTAACAAAAACTTCGTCGGTAGAAAAAGGGGATTTGTTTGCAAAAAAAGTTGCAATTCTTGCCAGAACTGATCGGATAAGAAACTCTTCTGGTCGTGTAAAGACCAAGAGAAAATTTCATACCCCTGATTAAGCATCTCGTCTTTGAGAACATGAAGTAAAGACGACTTGCCGCTTCCGTGATTACCGACAATTTGTCCCCGACAGGAATGAGTTTCGAACTTATCAATCAAGAATTTAATACAAATTGTATTTCGGAAATCACCATTTCTTCCAACAAGTTCATTAAAGAAAGCCTCAAACTTTGTTGGATGCGAACTCCTAATTCTATCGCAAAAAGCGGAATCAAAAAAGAACGGAGCTTTTCCAGGCGCTGTGAAGCGCGTGGAGAAGGGATTACTCCCAGAAAAATTCAAAAAGCTCTCGTTCATTCGATCTCAATTCCACAAAGCTAACGATAATTATACGACTTAATTAATTCCAAAAGATAACGACGACGAGCCTCAATTCAATTCCGACGCACGCTCAATTATCCTATTCCTTCTGCTTTAACGTTCTCCAATCGGGTAAATCGCCGAGGTAGAAAATCCTCTCTTCCACGAGTTGCCGTCCGTCCGTTAAAAAGACGCGCAGACGCACGCTCCAACATATCCTAAATAGGTTACCATTATAGGTTAAGGGACTTTCTGGTAAAACAACGCTAAAACGCCCAGGTTGAAGGAGATCAATCCAATCTCCCTTTTGACTGGAAAGACGCCAGAAAGCATGGACGCCAACGTCCTCGTTTCCCTTCCCCTCGGTTCTCCACAACACGGAGATCTCTATCGTAGAGACCTCGCCATGCCTGACCTCTCGAAGAGAGTAAGACCCTGCCAAGGTATCGCCAGGATAGTAGAGGCAAGATCCACGACCATCAAGGCGAATAAAGATACGATCACTCGGGTCGACCTCGCCAACTCCCTGTGACAAAGGGCTAGCAAAATTCATCTTTTCCCCACCCCCCGAACAACCTTACAAAACACGGACAAGACGCGCCTTCTATTTCTTTAAGTATACAACCCATCCCCATGTAGTCAAGGAAACACGGAAATGGGTCAAGCCTGCTGGACTAACGTTAGCTAAAGAGAAAACGACCTATTCGGTTCTCTGTATTTTCTTTTTATTCAGGGATATAGATGAACCTGAATCCAACGTACGGGCCTTTTCGATCACCGTCATAATACCCGCGGTAGGCTGGTCGACATTCATAGTCATGACTATCCCAGCATCCGCCGCGATCCACGCGAATTTCGGCGGGAGTTTCTTCATCGGTCGCCCCAGTAGGATCGACGACGCTTATTCCATTTCCTTCATCATCTTTGTCGAAATCGCCTATTTTATCCGCTGTCCATTCCCACAAATTGCCGAGCATATCATACACGCCCCATGAATTTGGCTCTTTGGTAGCGACGTCATGAGTTCCTCCGTCGTTAGAATCTCCAAACCAGGCGACTTTTTCAAGTAATCCTTCTGGGAGTGATCCAACTTGACCAGCGCGAGCAACATATTCCCATTGCGCTTCAGTTGGCAATTGAAAACGAGCGTCCTCGGGTAGTTTAGCAACAGAGCTCAATTTCTCTAGGAATTCCTGCACGTCGAGAAAACTAACGGTATCAACAGGTTTGGAATCGCCCGTAAACTTACTGGGATTATCCCCCATAACGGATTTCCACAGCGCCTGAGTTGTTTCAGTTTCTAAGACCCAGAAACCGCGAGTTAAGGTTACTTGATGAAGTAGTTCGCTAGAGTCGCGATCCGGTTCGTCTTCAGAACTTCCCATCATGAAAGAACCGGCTGGAGCCCATCGAAAGTAATACGTTGAGCCGTCGATAACAACCTCTGCGCGAGCGCCAGCGCTTTTTCCCGGTTCAAAGATCGTGTCGGCCTGCTTAGCCTCATCCTCACCCTCGTCCTGAGAGCAACAACCTGGACAGTTGAATAAAGAAAGTATAACAAGCCCACAGGAGATCAAACCCCATATTCTATTTTTTCGAATTACATTTTGGCTCATTCAAATACACCTCGCTTTTGAGAATGAACTCTACCCCTTGCAGTAGTTAAATAGTTAAAAACACGCGCCAACGACTCACGAACATAAGCGCCATCGTTTACATCTTAGACGCGCAAACCAGCTCCCTCTCATGTGTTCATACCAAACCGTAAAAAGAGAACCGTCGTCTAACTGAACAGTTGATGGATACCCCGTATCCGTATCTACGGCGTCTCCATACAGAATCATGGGATTGGACCAACTTTCTCCATTGTTTTCGCTTATCCTCGCTTGTATTCCTAAAGGAGCGCGTCGATGCCCATAGGTCATCAACAAACGTCCGTCGTGAAGTCGATTGAGGAACGACGGAATTCCCCACACACCAATAGTTTGGGGGACGGACCATGTTTTACCGCCGTCTTTCGACAGCGTCTGCAAGTTCTCGTCTGTATTATTGACATTACCGTTTCTAATATGCGCGACCAAGGTTCCGTCTTCGGCCTCTACCGCGTGCAATTCATAGTAATTCGAGGAGCTATCCCCTTCTCGCGTGGGTATAAAACCGACTACCTTCCAGGATTTACCGTCATCTTCGGAAATAGAAGCGCCATTCCGATGCTCTTTTGTCCACAATTCAGTTCCCATATATAAGAGTCGACCGTCAGAAAGCTGAATAGGACCATGAGGACTATTAAAAGGAGTCGAGATTCTTTCAGACCAGGTAACTCCGCCATCTGTCGAACGAAGGAGCCAGCATCCGACCTCTTTCTTTTTTTCCTCGTCGGAAAGGCGTTGATGAACAGCCGCCCACTTCTCATATCGAGCGTCGGACCAGACATTTTTCCGGGCGCGCCCCTCGCGTCGGAAACGTGTCTCTTCCTCAAACATACCAACATAAGCCAGAGAAGTAAAAGTTGTCACGAGAATAGTCCCTTCAGACGTCACGCAAATTCCAGCGTCTCGATCATCAATAGGACCGTCGTAAAGAACCTGGGGCCACGACCATGTTTTCCCATTGTCTTTGGATCGTAAAAGTTCAACGCGTCCAAATGGACACACGTGTCCTTCACGACCTCCCGAAGCCACAACCAGGAGCTCCTTTCCCCTTTTTCCCACCGTAGGCCAACCATAATAGTAATCTTGGGGAAAACCAATCGATCTTGTTTCCTCAAGAGTTTCAAATTGGGGCGTTGAAGGAACACCCCAAGCTAAATTTCTTATGCATGGAGAAACCACACCCCCTACGACGGCAAGATCGAGATTGAACTTCATAAATTCACGTCGGCTGATCATTCCTTCCTCCAATCTATTAAACCTACCTAACGGTAGACGCGCAAAGATAATTCATTGTACGAGTTAGGAAGAAAAATATCAACCTACAAACAGGCGCGTAATCTAGAAACTCACAAAGCTTTAGCAAAAAAAGAAAGGTTCACTCAGTTTCACCAGTGAACCTTATCTCAATCAGCGCTCATCGGACAGTCACTTTTCCAGTTCCCAATCCCGAATCAACTGCTCGGCGCCAGGCGTCATACGACGAAGTTTAGCAGCGAAAAGAGCCTTACCAGCTTCGTCAAGAGTCGGCAACTTCGCTTTCATTTTGGTTAATTGGGCATGACGCTTACGACGAGAATTAATCTCCTTTTTACGCTCGGAAAGGGACACGTTAATCTCCTAACTGACAGAGTCTGCCGACGGCTGTCAACTCCGCATCTTGTAAAAAGCAACGTCTTTTGCGAAGAGAGCGAGTACGTCGGAATATGGGGGAATTCATAAAAACCGTAACACATCGCGTCAAAACAACATGTCCGGTCAAAAAAGTCTAACTATTGGATTTTATCAGTTTCGCGGAGATCGTCAAGAGCGGAGAGGCTATTAACATTTGGACTTATTTAACTTCCGGTATGTTTTAGCCGACCATAGGACGTTCCGCGAATCTTCTTCACAGAATTCTTGCGCCGTCCGCAGGACGTGTGGAGAATATTGTCGCCTCAATTCCCGTGCGTTTTCGGTATTCTTCCTGATACTTTCGCGTAATTTCATCAATTTTGTCCGTTTTCACGAGGGAAACGGTGCATCCGCCAAATCCGCCGCCGGTAATACGCGATCCAATGACGCCGCCTTCCATTCCGATAGAACGCGCTATTTCAACGAGAACGTCGATCTCAGGACAAGAAACCTCATAGTCGTCTCGCAACGAATCGTGGCTCGCATACATCTGTTCGCCAACAGTCTTCCAATCCCCTTGAACCAAAGCATCCGCCATTTTCAGCGTTCTCACGTCTTCTCCAACAACGTGGAAGGCGCGTTTAAAAAGTCGATCGCCATTGACGTCGTCTATCAACTTGTCCTTGTTCAGCAACAACGTTTCCATGGTTACGTCGCGTAAGAGAGGCACGCCTAAGCGCCTTGCCGCTTCTTCGCAACTGGCGCGACGCTCCGGATACTCGCTCCCCGATAACTGGTGCTTCACGTTCGAGTTTGTGATTAACACAGAAACGGAAGGATCCAGCATCGGAATCATTTTAGGCTCGCGAGTACGACAATCGAGAAGCATCGCGTAGTCTTTCTGAGCAAGAGCGGAGATAAACTGATCCATCACGCCGCAAGCCATTTTCGCGTAGACATGCTC
>CAVGEG010000073.1:9464-14939 GCA_963628165.1 Paratractidigestivibacter sp.
CGACTTGCTGGCAAAGAAGCGCCTTTTCAACCTTATCAAACGTTACATTGCCCAACTTTTCCATCAGAGTTGAAACGGCAATCTCAAGAGAAGCGCTACTCGACAGGCCGCCTCCTAATGGAACGTTAGAGTTAATGACCGCCTTAAAGCCCTTGACCCCGGCGCCCTTTTTGATCGATAAGGAAATCGCGCCCTGCACATATGATTTCCACTCCACTTTTTCCGAAGGTTGAACGTCTCCAGACAAGATAAAGGTCGCCGTCTCGCCAACATTGTGAGAATAAATCAAAGCGTTAGGAGAATCGGAAGACGCGGCGGCAATGATCGTACAACGTTCAATCGCCATCGGAAATACGAATCCGCCGTTATAGTCCGTATGTTCGCCAATCAAGTTCACTCTACCAGGAGCCACGGCGATAACTTCAGGATCGCTTCCATATTTTTCTACGAAAAGCTTTTTCGTTTCTTTCAAAAGGTTGTCAAAGAGCAAGTCAGACATAGAATCCACCAATCAAAAAAATGCCAATATCAACAAAAACACAAGAATAATCAAATAACAGACTGCGAGTTCATACGAAATTCAAACAACTCCACGCATAAACTCATTCAACGCCTCTTCAGAATTTACCAATTTCTTGAGCCACTTATTGTCGGCCCGAATAGCCGCCTCGAACTCCTCAATTTCGTCGCTTTCATCAACGTCAAAGTAGTCGAGTTCATCAGCAGGGTCAAATTCGACGGAGTCTTCACCCTCTGATTCTTCCTCGTCGTCCATATCCGGGACTAACAAGATAATATTGCCTTCTTCATTCGTAATCTGCCCGTTATCGGATTGTTCTATACCGGCAGTCTCATCACGAAGCCAAGAGGCGAGCGTTCCAAGCGATTCCCAGTTAGAATCCTCAAATCCGGCCTTCATCACCGTAAAACAATAACAGCCAACCGTCTTCGACAGACGATCATGACCCCATTCCCGATTACATATAGGAACCATCTCGTCAACATACCCCTGAAATTCCTCAACCTCCTCGACGAGGAAATCGCAAGTTTGCACATTATCGTACACAAGAGACGCGACTTCTTGATCCTCGGAATCGTAAAAAATCAATTCAACTGGCGTAGCCTCTAAGTTGTCTGCGTCGTCTTCTTCGACAACCCCGCACACGGATAAACCAAGTTGCTTCTCCAACAGGTAATTCTCGATTTCTGAAGCCCAAATATTTTTCTCAAGCGTCGAAAAAACTCTATAAAAAAACGACATATCATCTCCGTCTTATCACTAAAAGCGATCTTCTTTACATTAGTTTACCATCAAATCCAAAACGCTTTTCCCCCCATAACTCTACAAGGTGAAGAAGAACGTCCGTCGATTTTTCCAGTTCTTCTACGTCTAAAAATTCCATTACGGAATGGAAGTTCCGCCCGCCGGTAAAAATATTGGGAGTGGGCAGTCCCATCTCTGTCAAGCGTGAGCCGTCTGTGCCGCCGCGTATGGGAATCCAACGCGGAACCAAACCAGAACGTTTGACAGCTTCCTCCAGAATAGAAAGGACATATGGACAATCTTTGAGAAAATATCCCATATTGAGGTATTGTTGCTCAAAGGAAACCTGAGGTTTTTCGCGTAAACGGCCTTCAATGAAAACGTCCTCTACTGCCTTCAAAAGGATCTGCTTATTTTTCTCTCGCGCTTCCTCGTCGAACGCGCGTAACAGAAATTCTGCTTGAGCGGCGGCAACCCCGCCATGGCTCTTATAGAGATGAATGAACGGTTCGCGCGCTTCAGTTGTCTCTGGAGCTCGATCGCAAGGCAATTTTGCGATAATATTACCAAGGATGCGAGCGGCGTTGACCATGACTCCTTTGGCTTCCCCCGGATGAACGTCAACGCCATGAACAACGATGACGGCTTTATCTGCTGTGAACGTCTCAGAATTGATCTCTCCGCCAGATCCGCCGTCTACAGTATAAGCGCAATCCGCCTTAAACTTTCCGAGGTTAAAGAAAGCCGTTCCATTGCCAATCTCTTCGTCGGGAGTAAAACAAACGCGCACATTTGGTCTCGGGAAAGAAGAAGATATGAGGCGTTCTAAGCAAGTCATAATGGCGGCGATTCCCGCTTTATCGTCAGCGCCTAAAAGAGTCGTTCCATCCGTGATAACAAAACGATCGCCAATCAACTGCTTCATTTCGTCAGTTTCATTGATAACCGTCCCATTTTGCAACATTATACCCCCACCCTCATAGGTTATTACACGCGCATTAACATTTGAGCCGCTCGCCGCGCAAGACGTATCAAGATGTGAAATAAGGCCAATTGTAGGAACACGACCGTTGCTTTCTGTAATATTCGTCGGAACAAAACCCGTTACATAACAATGCTCATCGACCTCGACGTCTTGAACGTCGAGGTCTTTAAGCTCTTTCGCCAATAGTTTGGCTAACTCAAGTTGAGACGGCGTACTTGGAGTCGAAGACGACTCCTCGCTTGAGGTTGTTTCAACTTTCACATACTCTAAAAATCTTTCTAAAGGGCTTCGCATTGAAATATTCCCACTCAAATCACTTAACGTGTGCGTCTTTAAAAAGTATACAAGATGTTTAAGCGTAACCTAACGAACCGCTCGAACAATTACGCTCAACTTCTGGTCATCTCTTTCCATCTATTTATTATCGATAAAGCTTCACTTTCAGTCAAATTCTCGACGTCAAGCTTGCGTAACTCTTGAATTATCGGATGCTCGTCATTTCCAAAAAGGGAGAATTGAACAACCGATTCAGGAGTTACAACTTTAATTTTCTTAGTCGCAGAAGCGCTGCACAACGTCTGTCGAACAATTAACGATAGCTCTGAAACGCGCGCCTTCTCGAGCCCGTTAAGGATTTGTTTAGCCCTTTCCACCACCTTCGTCGGTATCCCAGCAAGTTTAGCGACATTGACTCCGTAACTTTTATTTGCGGCGCCCTCCTCTATTTTATGGATAAACGCAATTTCGTCCTTCCATTCTCTTACGACGACATTCAAATTGCTAACGTTTGGAAAAATATCGGCAAGTTCCGTTAATTCATGGTAGTGAGTCGCAAAGAAAGAACGGCACTTGATCTTCTTTGCAAGGTATTCGGCAATAGCCCAAGCTAACGCCATTCCGTCATAAGTGCTTGTTCCTCGTCCAATCTCGTCGAGAATAACGAGGCTAGAAGAAGTGGCGTTATTTAATATTCTTGCCGTCTCAATCATCTCCACCATAAACGTACTCTGACCGCGAGTCAACTCGTCAGAAGCGCCCACTCTTGCGAAGACGCGATCCACAACGCCTATTGTCGCAGATTCAGCCGGAATGAAAGATCCTATTTGAGCCAAAATAACCAGTAACGCCGTCTGCCTAATAAAAGTACTTTTACCAGCCATATTAGGACCAGTTATGAGATGGATAATCCCCTTGTTTTCATTACAAAACGAATCGTTAGGTACAAAATCCCCTCGGGAAGAAGTAACGTCTAAAACGGGGTGACGCCCGTTATGGATTTCCAAGATAGGCTCGGCAACCATTTTAGGACGACAATACTGTTGCGAAACAGCAAGATCGGCAAGTCCTAATAGAACGTCTAAATGCGCGAGGGCGGCGGCAGACTTCTGAATTCCCGCGCGCTCGGAGGCAACCTGTTGCTGGAGTTCGACCAACAACGACATCTCTAGGTCGATGGCTTCTTCTCGCGCGTTTAAAAACTTCTCCTCATATTGATGCAACTCCTCCGTCGTAAAACGTTCAACGCTCTTCAACGTCTGTTTTCGGACATAATTTTCGGGAATTGTTTCAGACGCGCCCTTAGAGCGAGAAATCTCTATGTAAAAACCAAAAACGCTAGTATACCCCACGCGCAAATTGCTAATGCCAGTGCGTTTACACTCTCTTTCTTGATACTCCTTAAGCCAATTGTTATCACCTTTATAAATTCCCCTATATTCGTCTAATTGAGCGGAGTACCCGTCGGCGATAAAATTTCCCTCTCGATAATTCAAAGGACAATCGTCTTTGAAAGCCCGAATCAATTCGTCGCCTAACTGCAAATGCGACGATAACGCCCGTCCTAACGTTTGCAACAGGTGACTTGATGTTGTTTCAAGAAAACTCTTTATCACGGGCAATATTTGCAGAGTTTTTCCAACGCTTAGGAGATCGCGTGGAACGCCGCGTCCCTGAACAATTTTAGAAATCAAACGTTCAAGATCGGAAACCCCTCTCAAGAGCTCCCTCAGCGAAGAAGCGTCTGAAGCTAGATTGATTAGTTCTTCAATCGCGTCTTGACGCATCTCGATGAGCGAAACGTCAATCAAAGGACAAGCAATCCAGTCGGCTAACAAACGGCTCCCCATCGGCGTCACGCAACGATCAATTGTCGTTAAGAGGGTTCCGTCTCGTCGACCTTCTCGAAAAGTTTGAGCAATCTCCAAGCTTCTTCGCGTGGACTCGTCTATTTCGAGGTAATTTGAACCGCGATAAGGAAGAAGCGCCGCAATGTATTCTAACGACTGCTTTTGAGTCTCCATCAGAAAATCAAGAGTCGCGCCCGCGGCTTGTAGCGCCAAAACGTCCCTTCCCTCGTCGTTAAATCCCATTCCTTCAAATGTTGTCACCCCAAAATGTCTCGACAGAGTATCCAAGGATCTGTCTTTAGAAAAAACCCAATCCGGACGTTGAGTTATCGTTATGCGTTCCTGTAACCATTCAGGAAACACAGATCGAGCCTCTTCGTCTTGAACCAGGCATTCAGCTGGACTAATGCGCGCTAAATGATTAAAGACCTCCCCAAAAGTTGTCGTGGTCGCGTAAAAATATCCCGTAGATAGTTCAACCCACGAAATTCCAACCAAACGTTCGTTCTCTATTTTCTGTTCAGAAGCGTCATACAAATCACTAGACGCGTTCCCCGGCTGATGATCGTTATCTTCTCTACCCCCCTCAATCGTAACGTCCCTCGACGTCTGGGATTCGCGTTCCATTTCAAAAGAAAACAAGGGTTGCTTAAGAATCGAAAGAGTTCTACCTTTCTTCCCTGTTTTGGCCAATTTCAAACTTGCACGTTCATCAGAAACGTATAGAGAGGCAAGGTAATTGCTCGAACGTGGATCGAGCATCGATTCGTCCATTAAAGTTCCTGGAGTGACGATACGCGTGACTTCGCGTTTAACGATACTTTTGGCCTTTTTGGGATCCTCCATTTGATCGCATACGGCAACGCGATGACCCGCTTTTACGAGTCGGGCCAAATAATTGTCTAGATGCTGCCATGGAAAACCTGCCATCGGCATTCCATTGGCTTTGTTTCGATCGCGTGTTGTTAAAGTAATATTTAAAGTCTGCGAAGCCTTAATTGCGTCTTCGTTAAACATCTCGTAAAAGTCGCCCATACGAAACAGCAACAGCGCCCCTTTGGCGGCTTCTTTAGCCGCGTAATACTGTTTCATCATAGGGG
>CAVGEG010000074.1:0-4050 GCA_963628165.1 Paratractidigestivibacter sp.
CCTTTTCCTTATCCTCTGTTTCTATTTCAAATTCAGAATCCCCAAGGTCAAGAGCATTGAAATCAAAGACGTTTTTTTTGACGTTAAATTGAACGCATATCCAATCAATATTTTTAGTATAAATCACAACCCAAGGCGTCTGAGATTTTTCCGAAGTTATTGTCGCCGCTATTTTTTGATTCCAGTTTATCTGGCCGAAAGGATCGATCCCTGTAAGCGTCTCTACAACGTCGTCAAGTAATTCATACTTCCAAGAAGGAGTACTCCCATTTCCGTATAACCCTTCGTTAGAAAAATGCCATTTTTTCCCATCTACCTTCCAAGGCATTAGGGCTTGAATATTTTCCTCACCGTCTTGAGAAAGTTTTAAAACTTGAGTTTTAAAACTCGCAGTAGCAGAATCCAAAAAGCTCCAAAACTCAGGTAAATCAATTTCGTCGTACGAAAAAACCCTTAACTCTATCTCTTGCCACACTCCAACCTGATTAACATTCACTCGCGGAAGGGTTCCGTACAAGGGAATTTCAGCAATTTCATTCAACGACTTTAGATCCAATTGCTTGGTCAACGTCGTCTTGTCAAAGGTTCTCCTTGCCGTCCTAAAATTGAGCCTTAAAAGCCATTCGTCTTTGGTATTAGCTTTGAAAAACCAAAACACGCCCTTTTTGTTCTCTTTAATTTCTACAAAATCCGCACTATCCGAACAAACTTTATAAAACGTATCGCCAGAAAGATGTCTCAAAATCGATTCTATGATACGCTGATCCCAATGACAAACTTTTCCAGGCGCCGACGAAGCCGAATCCGAACGCCAACGCCGTCCCTCATCCTCAGAGGATTTACTTTTATCGTTCTGATTTCCCCTAGCGTCCACTTGAAGAACTGCGACATGCTCAGAAGGTTCTGATTTGGGCTTACTAGGCTTATATACTGGACGCTCATAGAAAACGCCATTTTCGAACTCAACGCTCAAAGCCTCTCCCGTATAACTACGCAACCCGTTCTTATCAGGTTGCGCGTAGTTTTTCGCATACTGAACCAACTCTTCGGGAGTTCCTGCAAAAACAAGTTCTCCCCCCTTCATTCCAGCTTCTGGGCCAATATCGACAACCCAATCCGCGCTCTTAATGACGTCTAAATTATGCTCGACCACTATCACCGTATTTCCAAGATCCACGAGGCGGTTTAAGACTTCAAGTAGCTTTTGTATGTCTTCGAAATGTAACCCAGTGGTCGGCTCATCCAATATGTAGACAGTATCCCCTTGCTCAAAACGAAATAATTCCGACGCAAGCTTCACCCTTTGCGCTTCACCGCCGGAAAGCGTAGTCGAAGACTGTCCAATTGGCAGATATCCGAGACCTACGTCGCACAAAGTTTGAAGAATATTTTTAATGCTCGGCTCGTTATTAAAAAAATGGAGAGCGTCTTCGCACGTCATATCCAAAACGTCGGCTATTGATTTTCCTTTATATTTAACTTCCAGCGTTTCTGGCTCGTAACGCTTTCCTCCGCAGGCGTCGCAAGTTATCCATACATCCGCCATAAAATGCATTTCAACTTTCAAGAAGCCGGCGCCTTCACACTTTTCACAGCGACCGCCGGGAACGTTAAAACTAAAACGTCTTGGGGAAAAACCACGAACCTTCGCTTCTGATTGTTGGGAAAAAAGAACTCGAATAAGATCAAAGAGCCCTGTATAAGTTGCCGCATTTGAAGTTGGGGTTTGACCAATAGGCGACTGATCAACGCCAATGACTTTTTTTACAGAATTCCCTACCGTAATACCCTCGCATCCATAGCAAGGAAGTTGCGTATTGCTCAGATACCTAGAAAGGGACGTAAAAAGAACGTCTTCTATCAAAGAGCTTTTACCACTACCGCTGACGCCCGTAACAACGGAGAATGCTGAAAGAGGAAAGGAAACGTCAACAGATTTAAGATTATGCAATCGAGCGCCGTCAATCGACAGCCAACCAAATTTCCACTCTGGAAGTTGTTTCGAGGGATTTATTTGTCTTTGAATAGACATGGTTAAAACCTGTTATCGGGAAAAGCATCTTATAGTCTAAAACACCTATATCATCATAATCGATCATTGAAAATAATAAACTCGAATCTCCTACTCCCTTACTCTAGAATGAAGGCATCAATTACAAAAGGGAATCTCTCCCTTCGAGAGAAGGACTTTGTTCCACAAGGAATATGACGCGCTCAATCCGCCCATAGACAAGCCCCTTAAAAAACACAGAGCTACGATAAAAATTTTATAAAGAGCTTGCCCGCTTTCAAACCGATCAACAAGTCTCTAAGCCCCCATAATTTTAGTTATTCTCCGTTTTTCCCAATACACTGCGTCGACGTCAAATCAAACGACCGTAGCAAAGAGTAATAAAGATTCGTCAAGTTGAAGAATCTTTATTACTCTTTTGTTTAAAATGTTGCATTTGAAAAGTTACGTATTTTATTTAAAAGCGGATTCCGCATCCTGATTCGTTCTAATACGTCTATTCAATGGAATTGGAATATATTTTTTGCCCGAGAGAAAAGGCCCTGTAACAGAAGACTTATTCTCAACTATCTGCTTAACAGTTCCTTCTGCGACAATTCGTCCTCCATAAGTTCCTGCGCCGGGTCCAAAATCAATTATATTATCCGCCGCCTTGATGATGTCGCGATCATGTTCGACCACGAGCAATGTGTTGCCCTGATCTCGAAGTTTTTTCATCGCCGCTACCAATAGATGGCTGTCTCGCGAGTGCAAGCCAATCGTTGGTTCATCCAACACATACAAAATTCCCTCAAGACCGCTACCAATTTGCGACGCTATACGTATACGTTGCGCTTCCCCGCCAGACAAGGAAGGAGCAGGACGAGATAAGGTCAAATATTCCAACCCAACGTCTAGGAGGAATTGGACGCGAGTCATAATTTCTTTCAGAAGCTCGCCCGCTACCTTTTTCTCAACAACGGAAAGACGCAATTTTTTCAAAAACGAAGCCAACTCTCCCAGTGGCATGCGACAAACCTGATCAAGGTTCAGGTTGTGAAATTTGACGGCTGCAACGTCGTCGCGTAATCGACTACCTAAACAGACGGAACACTCGCATTCTTCCAGATGGAATTCAAGCTTACCACGAAATAAGGAAGATAAACGGCCAACCTCTTCGACCACTGGGAAAATACCTTTATACTGAAACTTGAAAACGCTCTTCAAATTATCAGACGTCTCGGACGAATTATCAGATTGACATTTACCGACTCTCTGACGTCCGGTGTTTTTACTGCGTGAAAAATCAGCTTTCCGCACTTCGAACCAGTGATCTCCCGTCCCATTGAAGATCAATCGCTTGATGCGCGCGTCAAGACGTTCAAAAGGCTGATCTACAGGAATGTCCATTTCGCGAGCAAAAGCCCGAAGACATGCGCGTACAAGTGGGTTATTCACGTCTGAAAACATTGGAATAACCCCTTCCGCAACACTGCGTTTAGGATCCTGAATAAACCTGTTCGGATTTGTTCCTCGTTGAACACCGAGTCCTTCGCATTGAGGACACCATCCAAGAGGGCTATTAAATGAAAAATGTTTCGGAGTCAAAATTTCAAAGGATCGTCGGCATTTTTCACACCACAGCCCCCGTCTCATGACGTGCTCCTCCCAGTTCGGAGCCTGTCCATGTTCGTCGCAAGTCAAGACGACGACAGTTCCTTTCCCCACATTCAACGCCATTTCGACGCTACTGTATACGCGACTTCGATTTTTCTCAAGATCTTCGGTCGGAGAGTCTATTCGCAGTCTATCTATAACAACCTCTATTTTACGGACGGAAGTATAATCCAACCCGGAGGCTTCGTCTATTGAATGGATTATGTTATCGATTCGTATACGCGAGAAGCCGTCAACTCTCAATTGATCCAACGCCTTCAGGTAATCAGCTTGACTTCTCTCGAGCGGAAGAGGCGCTAGAATCAAAAATTTCGAACATTTGTCGGTAATGGTTATAAAAATATTGGAAACGATATCTTCCGTAGACAGAGACTCTATTGGTA
>CAVGEG010000074.1:4060-12939 GCA_963628165.1 Paratractidigestivibacter sp.
CTATTGGTACGTTACAGTCGGGGCAAAATCTCTGTCCTAAACGTGCATAAATTACCCGTAAATAATCTAAAATTTCAGTTATAGTTCCAACAGTAGAACGCGGAGAATGGCTCGTTGTTTTCTGCTCAATAGAAATCGAGGGAGAAATCCCAGAAGTATACTCAACTTTGGGCTTTTGAAGTTGACCTAAAAATTGCCGAGCATAACTCGATAAACTTTCAACATAACGTCTGCGTCCCTCTGAATAGACCACGTCGACGGCAAAAGAAGATTTGCCGCTACCGCTTGGACCGCAACATACAGTCATCTTGTTTCGAGGAATATCCGTCGAAACAGCCTTTAAGTTATGCTCATTCGCCCGGACAATAGAAAAAGGTTCATTATAATGACGAGTAAACCTCTCCTCCTTTTTGACTTCTGCGTGAAGCTCTTGGAATCTCTTTTTCTTATCGTCATCAAGGAAGCTCTTCAAGGCGCGTCCTGTCCATGAGATCTTGTTTTCCGCCACTTCTGCCGGAGATCCCTCGCAAACGATATTTCCGCCGCCTTCGCCGCCTTCGGGTCCTAAATCGATAACCCAATCGGCTATTTTTATCACGTCTAAATTATGTTCGACAATCAAAATAGAATTACCGGCGTCAGCTAGATCACGAATAACGTTAATCAACATTTGAACGTCGGCAAAATGTAATCCTGTAGTCGGCTCGTCAAGAAGGTATAACGTCTTACCAGAACTCTTTTTCACGAGTTCCTTTGCCAACTTAATCCGCTGCGCCTCTCCCCCAGAAAGCGTAGAAGACGGTTGTCCCAATTTCATGTAACCCAGACCTACGTTACATAAAGTTTGTAACATTCCCCTAATTTTGGGAACATTATCGAAATGCTTAAGGGCCGTCTCGACGTCAAGTTCTAAAACCTCGTCGATTGACAAACCTTTGTACTTTATTGCAAGAGTTTCCTGGTTAAATCGACGCCCTCCGCAGACAGGACAAGTTGTCCACACGTCTGCCAAAAAGTCCATTTCTATTTTTTTAGCGCCGTTCCCTTCGCACGCCTCGCACCTTCCGCCAGAAAGATTAAAGCTAAAACGACCGGGATTATAGCCTTTAGCTTTAGCTTCAGGGGTTTCCGCAAAGAGTTTACGAATTTCATCAAAAAGTTTAATGTACGTAGCAGGATTGGATCTAGGCGATCTACCAATTGGCGACTGATCGATTGATATTATTCGCTTCACGTATTCCAGACCGTCAATGGAAGAGAATTTATCGAACTTAGATTGAGAATCATTCAATTTAGCCGAAAGTCCGTCCTTCACCACTTCATTAACGAGAGAACTTTTACCGCTACCGCTCACTCCTGTAACGCAAACGACGCAACCCAGGGGAATTTTTACGTCAATGTTTTTTAAATTATGGTGTCGAATTCCGTTGATCGTCAAAAAATGCTCAAAAGTCGCACCACTCTTACGGGAAAATTCAATATTCGATTCTCCTGTTAGATATTTTGCCGTTAGGCTTTTCTTAAACTTTGTGGTTCGTAGCTCGTTTACAAACCCGCGAGCAACCACTTTTCCCCCATGCGCTCCAGCACCAGGACCAAAATCTACAATATAGTCTGCCGCAAGCATCATATCTTCATCATGCTCGACAACGACAACTGTATTGCCAAGATCCCGTAGCTTTTTTAGCATGTTGATCAAACGATCGTTGTCTCGTGGATGAAGACCGATTGACGGTTCATCCAAGACATATAAAACCCCTACCAATCCTCCGCCTATCTGACCAGCCAGACGAATACGTTGCAATTCCCCGCCAGAAAGTGTTGGAGCCGTTCTGCCTAATGTGAGATACTCCAAACCGACTTCAACAAGGAAACCAAGACGCTTAATAATTTCCGCGACTAGATCGCGCGCAATGAGAGCGCCCGTTTCCGTAAGCTTGAGAGCTGAGAGAAATACAAGAACTTTCTTAACTGAAATATTGTACAACTCAGGCAAAGACAGGTATGTTTTTTCCACAAACGATTCCGCCGTCGTCACCATAAAAACGGCTCGCGCCTCTGGATTTAGACGCATTCCATGGCAATATGCGCACGGAACTTCGTTCATATACCGTTGCATCGCCTTTAACTGTATCTTATCGGAGGTCTCGTTATACTGCTTCAGCATCTTGGGAATTATGCCTTCGAAGGAGCCGCTCCAACGATACTCGCCAGATGAAGCGGCAGGCTTATTGGCCTGAGCGCTACTATCCCATGAAAATACAACGTCCCGGTCGCCTAACCCCCACAAGAGATCGTGTTTAACGTCTTCACTTAGTTCTTCCCACGCCGTCTCCAGTACAACCCCCGGTTCCAGCGCGTATTTTCTCTCTATAGCCGCCGCTACTCCATGATATATGTGCTGCTTCCAACGTCCCCATTCATTCCATTTGCCGAGTGGAACAATACACCCCTGTTGCAGAGATTTGGATGGATCCGGAATTAATAAATCAGGATCAAAAGTATATACTATCCCCAGGCCCTGGCATTGTTTACACATTCCATGGGAATGGTTAAAACTGAACATCTGAGGAGTCAGTTCTGTAAAACTCGTTCCGCAATTAGGGCATACAAAATCGACATTGAAGTAGCGCTCCCCCTGTTCGACGCCAGGAGTCAAAGGAAAAGACAGAGGGGAGTAGTCACGCTCTATTGCGAAGGCGTCTGAGCCTCCTTTCTCTAAAACATTATGCTCGTCATTCTCCTCTGAGACAAACTCAAATAAGTCTTTATGAAGCAACTCACTTCCCCCAGCTGGAGATTCTTCCTTTGAAGAAATTGTTGCCGAAGCGCGCTCCCAACGCGCGATCAATCCTCCTTGTCCAAAATTTAGCGCCGAATCAACAGAAGTCGCAATCTGATGTTCGTCGCAGTCAGAAATACTAAATTGATCAATTAAAGCCTCGATCGTATGTCGAGCTTGACGATCTAAGAGGAAGTCGTCGTCAATTGACCAAACATTGCCATCTATACGCAGTTGACGAATCCCCTTTTTGCGCAACATGGTGATGACGTCATAGCAACGCCCCTTTTGGTCATGAACGACAGGAGCCCACAGAGAGATTCGAACGTCCGAAGGAAACCTTTTAATTTTGTTAATAATTTCGCTTCGAGTTTGTGGAGTAACTTCGCAATTACAATGCGGACAAAAACGTATTCCAACGCGCGCGTACAGAACGCGCAAATAATCTGATATTTCAGTTATCGTACCGACGGTTGAACGTTGACTTAACGAACCTGTCTTTTGGGAAATGGAGATGGTTGGATTCAACCCAGAAATGTGGTCGACTTTTGGACGCGGAAGTTGACCGAGAAAATGTCTGGCATAACTTGACAACCCCTCTATGTACCGGCGTTGTCCCTCTGCGTATATCGTATCAAAAGCTAAAGAGCTTTTCCCACTTCCACTAACTCCCGTAAAACATATCAGTCTGTTAAAGGGCAATGTTAAATTAACATTCTTTAGATTGTTCTCCCGAGCGCCACGGATAACTAAATCAGACATGTCGTTTTCAGAAATAACCTCGAAAGTGGACTCATGACACCTAGTAGATCAAAAGGGCCTCTTTTCACGGTAAGGAGTTGCGTCCCCTCGCCATTGGGGCGAGGAAACGCAAAGGATCCTTCAATCTAAACTAAGATTAAAAAACAAAGGAAATCTTGGACAGACGTTCAGCAAGTCTCTCCATCAACTCGTCTTCCTTTTCTTTAGTGTCCGCCAAATAAGTGACGGAGAAGCGAAGATAAGCGCCTGCGTTATCCCATGGAACAGTACAGACAGACTGTTCGGTGATGAGATACTGCCCAACCTCTTCGGCATTTTCAAAAACTCGCCCTGAAGCAAGACCTTTAGGAGCTTTCGCGTACAGGAAGTATGTTCCGCCCGGAACCTCGCAGTCAAACCCAAACTTATTGAGCGTTGCGACAAGCTTTTGGAGGCGACGCAGGTACTTAGCGCGCGCGTTATCAGGAATCGAATCGTCGTCCAGTGCAAACGCGGCGGATTTTTGAATCGCTAAGAATTGACCGCTGTCGCTATTGTCCTTAACGTCGGCAAAAGCACGAACGATTCGCTCATTGCCGCATACCCAACCTAAACGCCAACCGATCATATTCCATCCCTTAGACATAGAGTGAATTTCAACGCCAACGTCCTTCGCGCCTTCAACTTCGAAGAAGCTCATCGGACGTTGGCGATAAGAGAACATCGAATGGGCGGCGTCTTGAACGACGACGATCTCGTTGCGCTTCGCAAAATCTATCACCGATTTAAAGAATTCAACGGTTCCGAGCTGTCCAGTCGGACTATTAGGATAATTGATGACCAAAAGCTTGGCGCGCTTCAAAATATCCGCCGGAATAGAATCAAGTTCGGGATAGAAATTCTTCTCTTTCAAGAGGGGCAGATTATAAACTTCTCCTCCGTTGTAACGAGTATGAGTTCCTGCCACGGGATACCCAGGAGTCGTCATGAGGGTCACGTCTCCGGGATTGATGAACACGTCGGGCATCATAGCGAGCGCGGGCTTAGAACCAATGCAATGATTGATCTCTGTCACGGGATCAAGCTCAACGTTAAAACGTCTCTTCATAAATCTGGCGACGGCTTCTTTGAATTCCAAACATCCGTTGTCGGCGTATCCGCGGTTTTCGAGTTTGTTAATTTCCTCAACCATTTTAGCTCGAACCTGCGGAGCCGCCATTTCGTCATTTTCGCCAATGCCAAAATCGAGAAGGACGCGCTCGGGATGTTCGGTTAGGGCCTGGCGTTTGGCGCGTTTAATTTTCTCAAACTTGTAAATCTCGGTACTTTTACCGTAATTGATTCCACCGATTCTATTAGCAAACAATTTCTGGAAATAAGGATCACTCATTTTATGCACTACACCTTAAATTACAAAACTTTTAGAAGACTATCTACAAGTGAATAATCTTCTCTTAAAGGCGATGTATCGACCACAAGGACCAATCCTGACGCGGTTGAAATAACGAACTAACAAAGTTCTTTCTACTAGGACGATTATACTTTCTTCATAGGAACGTGACGCCCCCCGAAATCTGCTAACACGAACCTTCAGAATCTTTTCGAGTCCCTGGAAATACTCGTCGTTCAATCAACGACTGTACCAAAACATAGATGATTAAACGATAGTACCTCCTCCAAAGAGAAGGTCTTCCCAATAAATCGCTAATGCCTGGCCGGGAGCGACGCCATAGCAAGGAGCGTCCAAGAACGCCTCTATCGTATTATCAGGATATGCGTACACGGTAGCGGGAATCGAAGCGCTACGATAGCGTATTTTAACCCTACATTTTAAAGCCTGCCCACAGGAAACCGTCGCTTGCCAATTCGCGTTTACGGCGCGAATCTTTGAGACTGCTAAATCTTCACGGGAGGCCAAGACAACGGCTTTATCTTGAGGTTTTATACTATGAACAAAACTTCGTTCCCCAAACCCCATTCCTAACCCTTTGCGTTGACCAATAGTGAACTTTTCGTAGCCTGAATGTTTACCAATTACCTTACCGTTTTTATCAATAAAAGGGCCGGAAGTCTTGGTCGGCAAGGCACTCCAACGAACTGGATTTGATTCCCGAATATTACGTATAAAATCTAATTTATCTTCATTCTGTATGAAACAAACTTCTTGACTATCAGAGCGTCCCGCAACCGGAATCCCCTTTTCTGCAGCGATTTGTCGCACTTCAGGCTTCAGCAAAGCCCCAACGGGGAATAGAGTGTTACGAAGAGCTTCTAGCGGTACGAAGGAAAGAAAATAGGACTGATCCTTTGGATTTGAAGACTGCCTAATCAGCACAAGAGGGGCGTCCGACTCAAACTCAAGATCCAATGGAATCGTCCCTACTTCTATATCTTGGCGTTCTCGCAAATAATCTTTAACCAAAGTTTTCTGAACATAGTGTCCTGTTGCCAAGAAATTTCCGCCAATTCCTTTCGCTACTTGCCACAAGAGATTAAATTTTATAGTCCTATTACATAAAATACAGGGATTAGGAGTAGTGGCGTCGAAATAACTTTGGACAAAATAATCGACAATCTGTTCAAAGGGTTTATCGACGTCGACCAAAACTAAATCGATACCTAAAAAACAAGCCACCTCTACGGCAACGACAAAATCTACGGGGAGTAAAAAAGGAAAAGGATTGGAGAGATCCAGTTCAGTAACTTCAAATGAATTATCGTCGAACGTCCGAACCCATACAGGAAAGCGTCCTTTATTCTTGCTCCATTTTAAAAGAGTTCTTGCTGAGTCTTCGTCACTCACGGTCTTCTGATAACGATGTCTCATGAATAGCCCACAAACTTCGTACCCTTGTTCTAATAACAATGAAGCAGATACGGCGCTATCAACCCCTCCTGAAAGAGCTACAACCACCTTTTTTTTCATATATCGCAATCACTCAAATCATTAGTTCGTAAAAATTCTAAAGCAAAAAACCCGAATAGGAAGCGATTTTTGGTTTGGCAAAGTACATCAAGGAAGCGCATGGTCCGGATAATACGCTAGATTCATTCACAAATGAATCTCCAGCCTCAGCCCATTCTTCCGCTTCTTGGGTTAGATCGTTTAATATGGACTCGACGCGTTGTCTATGATATTCCAGCCCCGCTCGATCTAAATGGGAAGGAATCATGATATCCGAACTGGGAATACATCGAACTCTAGAGCCAGGTCTGGGGATCGCAAACCTATCCCAACTTCGAAATCGGAAAGGCCTGTCATATCCTACACCCATCACGACTAAGGGAATTTGCAATTTAGAAGCAAGAAAAATGCACCCAGGGGCAAGCGTTCTTCGCGGTCCCCGTGGTCCGTCTGGAGTAATCGTCAGATTGACAGAGTCTTGCTTCTCCCTCCTCATTAACTCGCGTAAGGCCTCCATCCCTCCACGATTCGTCGAGCCCCGAACCGCGCCAAACCCCAATCGTTTCGCCACGTCTTCAAGTATGTCGGCGTCGGAATGTCTGCTCAATAACATCGCAAGATTACAATGCCTCCTCAGGCAGATAAAAAACAAGATATACTCGTGCCAAAAAACATATATCCGAGGCCCGCCGTCGCTCGAATAGGCCGGATCAATTCGCGTATCATAATAGGCGGCGCGATAGTCCAGGGTCGAAGATAGATACCTAGTCCCCATCGACGCCAGAGTTCCTGCAAGGCGAACAGCTGTTTTACTACGAATTCTCATTGAGTTCTATTAACCAAAAGCACGCCGCCCGTATCTCCTACCAGGCGGCACAACAGTCTAGCAGTTCATCCCAAAGAAATAAATCAACCTAAAAAACAAGTTCGTTCCGTCCCCTCAAGAGACGATTCCTGAACAACGAATTCCTCGCTTTCTTCACTATCAACCGTACTACTTGATCCATCGGGAACAAAATCGAAGTTCTCTTTTTCGGCGTCAGAATCGATAGCAATATGAGGCGTATGCTCAAAATTATCAAATCGCGACAAAGCCACGTCCCGAGACTCGTCGGCATACGACGAATAACCGTCCGACGCGTCGTGTGAATCAGTCGAAGAATAAAACGGCCAGGAGGCGTCAAGTAAGGGATCCTCTACTCCGCTCAACACTGTATCAAAGTCTTTAGAAGACGCACGAGGAGAACACAGATAAGCGTTACGCGCTAGATCGGTTCTCAACTTTGTTTTATATTTGTACTCGTGATAAACAAAGAAGGCAAGACCGGCAAGAGCCACAGAAAGCGACCAAAACGCGAAACTCTCGCCAACGTCTCCTGCTTCTTTAGGCGTATTCGAAATCGGATTAGGGAGGTTCGACTGAGGCGTGCTTTCTCTTCCAGGATCAAACAAGTACGACGGAATCTCGGGCAACTCAGACTCTTCTTCGTTTAGACGACGATCCGCTTCATCCGCGCTATCGTCAGGTTGGTAAGGAACCGATAGTTCCAAGAAACCGTCGGGATAGTATAATTCCTCCCTTTTCTTGGACGGCTCGGGAGGACGATTCTTTCTCGCGGCGTCGATCGATGAAAAAGAAATTGCTGAATTCACGTCTACCGAAGGGACAAAGAGCGGAAAATCGCGCTTTGTAGTATCCGATTCTTCCGAGACCGAAGCCGCCGACGCAATCGCATGATCGCGATCAAGGAGTTGAAACGCATAAAAGAAGACAAGTGTAACGATGATTAGACACAAGAAAACAGAAGCGCCCTTGTCAGACGTTTTAGCGGACAAGCAAAAGCAACATCTACAAAAAGGACTTTTCTTCATTATCATCTATCAAGGTAGGTAATAAAACAAATTTCAAAGGACGTTGCGTCCGAAAAGGACTACCCCCTTCCCCTTCAAAACTTATCTTTAACTAATAAAAACAAACGCTGGATTATAAGCCGGATTCTGTCTCAAAATTGAGGACGACCATTTATCCAGGCGTATAGTTACCCATACGCTCTAGCGGTTTACCTGCGTCTTTAAAGCGGATCGCCTTCCATATAAACGCGACGCGTTTTAACCTTGCTCCCAACGGGGCTTGCCGTGCCATTCTTGTTACCAAGAACGCGGTGAGCTCTTACCTCGCCATTTCACCCTTACCTCATTAGAGGCGGTATCTTTTCTGTTGCGCTTTCCCTGACCTTACGATCGGCGGATGTTATCCGTCGTTGTATCCTATGGAGTCCGGACTTTCCTCGAACGACTTGCGTCCGCGGTCGTCAAAACCAGCGTGCTCTAAGTATATTACGGTAAAATAAGAAATCAACCCACACAAAAAGAAAGGCGAATGGCAAAAGCCAATCGCCTTCTCACTGACTAGTAGTTAAGAATTGTTTCGTTCATCAGTTGCAACTAAGG
>CAVGEG010000074.1:12949-14784 GCA_963628165.1 Paratractidigestivibacter sp.
AGCCTGGGCGGCAGCCGGAGCGCAAGGAGCCGGAGCAACCTCGACAGGCGCGCAAGTCGCGGCGGAACCGCAAGTGATTTCGGTAACATACGCGGGCTTGAAGAATCCGCAATCTTCGATCGGGGTCGTCGCATTAGCCAACGCGCTGAAGGCGCCATGTACGACTTTCAAGCAACCGTTAATCGGTCGATGGACGGCATTATACAGGCACGGCGCGAGATACGGGAACATAGGAGAGCTACAAGACGGAGCGGCAAGCGCGCAAGTATCGCATTCGCCGCAAGAACCGCAAACCGGAGCTTCCAAAACGCCTTGCGGAATGCTGGTCTTAACGATTGGTCCGCAATTCGGAGCAACCGTAACTTCGGGAACGGCGCAGGGCGTGCAACTCGGGGTTATCGTAACGGTGGAGACGCAAGGACGGCAAGCAAGTAACGAGCGAAGTCCGCCGAACAGCTCGCAAGAGGCGCCGACGCAAGAAACGCAAGGGGCGCAACTCGCGCAACTCACGTTCGCGACCGCCGCGCAGGGAGCACAATCCTGAGCAAAAGACGTGACGGAAGCGAAAACGGCAACCATCGAAAACAGACATGCAACTAAACGCATTTTCATAGTAGGTAAACTCCTTTTAACCTCAAAACTAGACGCTTTACTGATCATTATCATTCAATCATCCATAAATCCGTAACTTGTCGTCTCGCCACATACGCTCGTATGTTTGAAAAACCGGAACGTTACGAAATGATCGACTATTGAAACCGTCCAGATTGTCTTATTTGAACCCTCAGCGAGTCCCATGATTGTAAGTTACTCATCCTCAAGGAATCATCCCAATTGGATGCGAAGAACGAACTGCGAACTTTATCGACCTTTCCAACGTTCGGGCTTTAGAAAAACCCCGCGAAACAGTCATTCGCAGAACGCGCTCGTCAGAAACGCAAGCCTCATCATTCTTACTGATCCTGACCTCTCGGCGCAGAAACAATATCGGTTGAAATTCACAATCGACTTCAGATTCTCCCATGATAATCGCGCGAGTTTCGGATTTTAAAATCGAATGCATAATCAAAACCCTTATTCTTTATCTATCTTCACATAGTCTTCGATGCTTCAACAATCCTCCCAATACTCTTAATACTTAACGGAATCTAGAAAGTGAAAGCGTCTTGCATAGAAGTTCTCTAAAAGACTCGAACAACTTGAAAAAATTTTGCAAGTATGAACGCTTGGGTATGCGTCGTTAGATAATTGTGTCTTTTTCATCTTGAAGTGTAAAACCCCCAACATCCATTCAACAATGCTATTCTTCACATCCGATACGACTCTTTCAACCATTCTCTGAACTTGAGGAAAAAAACAAATCTTGTTCGAAGAAGTTCAGAAAAGAACGCTCAAAATTCGATTCAAGGGAGAGCAAACGCTCGACGCAAAATCCACGTTAAAGAATCGTGGATGGATGTTGACAGCGTTAAAGCTCAACTGAATGCGTATCCGTTAGCCGTTGAAGAAAAAACATTTTATGCAAGAGAATGACGAAAACGTCCGCACTTCAATACGTAATTACTTTATGACGCAGAGCGCATGAAGGGGTTGTCATTTATTAACTGCAATCGATATGACAGGCAAGTTCAGATTTCGCAGAGGAAAGCTGGACGCCCCTCAGAACAGAATACAAGCATTGAGCAATGCCTGACTCAGAAAGGCGTTGCTTAAAGAGATTATATCTCCAAATACAGCGCGCTAGGAGGGCGACTGAGTGGAGATCCATCTCGGTCTTTCGAAAACGACTCACGTTTGAGCAGGAAGCTCTTTCGAAAGAATCGACAAATCGACAG
>CAVGEG010000075.1:0-14145 GCA_963628165.1 Paratractidigestivibacter sp.
GCTCTAGTTTGCGTTTTAAGCGCGTGTTTTGGTTCAATGAATAATTTGTGATTGAAATAAAAACATCGCGTCAAATCTCAAAATAGAGGCCTTAAAATGTATGATAGACAATAAAGACGAAAGAAAGAACGCTTTTCTCTTTAAAATCTTTGAAAAACTAAAATCTTAACTATGTAATTTATATAATTTATTAATATATATTTAAATACTTAGATGTACTACGTAATATCTAAGTATTTAAAGTAAATCATAATATATATAATATACTATATATAGCTAGATATTAATACTTAAAGCTTATATACTATATAAAGAAATAACTAATACACAATCATAGAATATATATAATCACAGAATAGGAAAGAGGTTTCTCTAAGTTGTTTATTAGCAATGGTTTATAACAATTGTTATAGCAAGTACTATAACAATTATGTATTTTAACTGAATGTTTTCTAATGGGGGGTCGGTTTCTCTAAGTTGTTTGTTGGTAATGGTTTATAACAAATGTTATAACAATTGCTATAACAATTGTTATCCACTCTTTGAAAGAAAAAAGCGCGTTCGAAAACGCGCTATGAGAGGTTAGAAATTTACCCAGAGTACTTCTTGGGCTCCTTCAATGAAAGACCAGGAATATTTCACCTGAGTGTAACCGTATTTTCTAAATGACCCCCTGATTCCAACATAAGGAACTTTTTCAAAGTAATATGTGACTATCTTTGATGGGAATGTCTGAACAGTTGACGCTCCGTTCTCCCATGGAGTCTCAGTTTCGATCGTCTCCCCTTTGATTCTCAATTTCACTTTTTCCGTCGCTAAAGAAAAGTGAAGTTTGTCGCAGAAAGGCGAAAGAGAATTCACGATGTTGACGTCCTCGTCTGGAAATATATCCTTCACGTAAAAATATTCATCCTGTGGAATTTCTGCTGGAATTTCATCGAATTGAAACGCTGAAAGAAACGGCGCCTCTATTGTGTTGTTTAGTATCTCAATAGAATCTCCTCCTCTCCCGTCTGGAGAGAATGGCTTTTTGAACCGCGTCCATACCCTAGCATTCGTAATTACGCTTTCCTTAGAAACTTCTAACCCATCTACGAAAGGAGCCTCCTGAAGAACTTCGTAGGTTGTTTTCGCCTGTGTGTATAATCGGATATCAAAGTATGCATCGATTTTTGTTGGGTAACGTACATGACCCGCTAAGGAATAAGTCCCATCAGGCACGTCGTACCAGAGCGTGGAATCTAATTTGTATAATCCTTTTTTGATGAGAGGATAGGAATAAAGCTCTATTTCCGTGTCGCTTTTTGCCTCAAAACGAGCCGCTTTTGAATATCCTAAAAATCCCCAAGAAGGATACGTCTCTGAGGATGTGTCTTCAAAAGAACACGGAGATATTGTTTCTAAACTCATGAATTATAAACCCATACCGTAATTGTTCTGTAATCGAAATTGATTGACCCGTTGACGACCTCTATCTCGGGAACGTATGTTACAGTTCTCTTCGCGCATTGCTTATAGAAGAAATTGGAGATCATGACTTCGATTTTCTCCTCGGGGACGGGCTCGACCTGGAGTAAGTTCCAGTACGTCCCGTCGAAAAAACAGAGTCTCTTTTCTTTTCTCTCCGCTCCATATCCGTATCCTGTACGCGCGTGAATAATCGCTTCCTCCTCTATTAGTTTTAAGTCCATATCGTAGATGATCGCGTCTGCAATGTAATGACCATTTGAATAGGTGAGCTCTTGCCAATTCCACGTGATCTCAGCGATTCCTATTTTCAACGCGGAGCCCGTGCCCCCGAGACATTCTAATCTCCCCGAAACGTTTGCCACATGGACTTGAGAGCCCTTCTGAATCGGCGGGGGATTGTTTCCTGTAGTCGTCGGAGCGTAGACGGTGTAGGAGCCGCTGTCTTGAGTCGTGGAAAAACCCTTGATATACGCTTGAGCAGAATAAACTCCGTCGACCTTCTTCCAGTCTGAGGAGACCGTCATGAGAGAAACTTGCTCCTCGCGTTCGTAGGGATACGACCTCACCTCTTGGGTCATGGAGTGTTTCTTTCTTTCGCCCGCGTCGACGATGCTCTGAGCCACGTCGCGCGTCATTGTCCATTTCGTCATGGTTTATCATCCTTTCTCTTTAATTCCATTTCCACTTAATAGGTGCTTGCGCCGGAAACCCGATTGACGTGAAATTTATCGGCTGATAGGCGGAGCCGTATCTGTACGTCCCGACCTGCCGTCCAGAAGAATCAAGCCCCGCGACGCCCGTCCCGTCCTGATTGAGAAATAGCGGCTCCGTGACCGCCTCTCCATACATCCCTCCGGCCCTCTTGTAATCAACGTAAGCGCCGAATTCTGGCCCGTTGAGCCCCTCCCAGCGCCATAGGCGACAGAGCGCTCCATTCTGTCGAACATGCGTTCCAACGTTGAGGAAATTCTGATTCCACGTTCTCGAATTGGAACTCATCGAAACGTCGACCCGATAGTAAAAATACGTCGTGTCGGCGACCTCCGATTGCGTGAAATGCGTCGTTCCTATCCACTTGTCGCCCTCGGGAATCAACCCCGGCTTTTCCATTTCGCTATACTCCGCGTTAATGGAGTCGATCTTCAGCGTCCTCGGGGGAAAGTTCATCGCGCAAATTGTGCATTGATCTTCGTTTATCTTTCCGCAAAGATTCCAGAACCATCCCTGAATCTTATAGAACGTCGCGACCGAAATGCAGTAGGAGAACGATATTTGGGATAACGGGAGCGTCGCCGTCCCCTCAAGGAGCCCTCCGGCGGTGTTTACCAAGGGAACCGCGTCAGAACTCTCTCCGTAGAGTAGATCGCCATATCCCGGATAAAACGAGGTTGACGATTCTTCGCAGACTCCTTGCGACGTTTTGAAGTTGAACGCCGGTAATTCCCATGGCGCGTACAGTTCGTCCCACGTCTCGAGAAACCGTAGATTCAAGGTCATCTCGATTTGGAATTTGCCACCCGCCATCGGTTGACGTTTGGAGATGCTGTTGGAGTCTATGACATAGTTGTAAATCTTCCCGTCGGAGCCTGTGTTTGCTATGAGCTGATTCTTTTTCTTGCAGGAGAAGAGGAACGGGTCAAAATCGTCGATTGAATCGAGCTCGTAAACCTCGACGAGGGTTTTCGTGTAGTCGTCGTTCGCTCCTCCGTCCTTCACCGCCTGGTGGAGAAATCGCCATGACATCGTCTAATCTCCTCACTGAATCGTCAAAACGTTGTTGTCGTTGTTTGTACGGTTATAAGCAAAGAACTCCTCAACCATTTTCGCTAAACCGTCTAGCGATTTGCCCATGCGCGAGGTGTTCTGTTCGATCTTTTTGTCCGTAGGCATTTCAAGCTCCCCGCGGTTGAAAATCCTCGACTGAATCTGGAAGGCCTCCGACGACCCCGTGGAGATCGCTTTGGAGCCGCCTATCGCTTGACGCTGTTCCTTCTCGACGGCGGAGCGCTCCTCCAGCTCTTTTTTCCGCGCCTCCTCTTCGGCCTTCATCTGCTCCTGAAGGCTTTGGTTTAACGCCTCCGCTTGATTCGTCGCGTAGTCTCTCATCACGTCGTTCTGCTTGCCTTGTTGCTCCGCCATTTGACGCTCGAGAGCCGTGAGCTCGTCTTCGGTTTGATAACGCCCTTGCATCATCGAATCATAGGTAGAATCGTAACGCTCTTGGTGAGAATATCTTTCTCCTTCCAATTGTTGGCGCTTTTGAATCTCCTCATCCGTCGCTAAACCGGCCTGTTCTTTCTGTTTTATAGCGTCTATTTGCGTCGTATATTCGCCGATTTGCTTGCCTAGGGAGTTGAGCTCCGTCATCCCGACGTTCCAATCCTCCGCGCCCTTTTGCGCGACAAGATTGTATTTCATTCCCAGCGCCTCCTCCGCTTGCCACGGGTTGCTCATATCGTAATTGGAGTCAATAGCCCTTAATTGGCGGCTGTAGAGAAGGTCTCGATAATCGCTTTGGCGGCGTTTCTGGAGATTGTCCTGATAAACGCCGAGCTCCTTTTGGCGCTGATTGTCGTCCTCCTGAATTTGGAGCTGATTCTTCTGCTCCTGTTGGAGCATACCGTTCGCGCTATCAAGAGCCTGTCGGCGTTGTCCCTCTTCTCCGGCGGTCTGGAGCGCCTCGTCGCGTTCGACGATGAGAGCGTCGCGCTGATTGCGCTTATCCGCCCGTTGCTTGTTTACCGTCTCAAGGAGCGTTCCCGCGGATTTGGAGCCAAAGAAACGATTGTTCTCGACGTCATACCCCGCGTCTTCGAGGACGCTAAGCGCCGAAGCGTAGGAGAGCTCCGCGTTTTCGTCCGTGGCTCCGCTTTTCGCTAAATCGCTGAGAATGGAGAGCTGGCGCGTTACCACTTCGTTATCCAGAGAACTGTTAAGCCCCTGAATCTGACGATTCTTTTCAGCGGCGATTCCCCGCGCGTCAAGAGACTCTTGGAGCGCCTGTTGGCGATAGACGACGTTTGCTTGAATCGCCCCGAGCCTTTGGTTTCTCGTCTTAGCGTTCTCGAGTTGCGTTTGGAGCGCCTGTTCTTGGAGCGCCTTATTCTGATTGGAGACGGATTCAGAGTAATTCTTTTGATCGTCCTCATGGGACTTTCTTTCCGCCTCCGCCTCTTTCGTCGCTTCGTCAACCTCTATCCGCTGTTGAGCATACGATTCCGTGAGCGCCCCAATTTCCTCCGAAAGGGCGCTCATTCTGTCCGTGATTTCTCCGCGCTTGTTCGCAAGCGTTTGGAGCTCCGCTTCCAATTGGGCGTTTTGACGGTCGCGCTCCTGGAGGATGATCTTTCGTTCCTGAGAGGAAACGGCCCCGCCCAATTTCTTCTCCGCCTCGGCGTTATTGGCCTGAATCTTTTTGCTGATCTGATTCTCAGAAATCGCGACCCCCTGGAGATCGTAGCGGCTCTTCTCCAATAGATTCTGCTTTTCCGCAAGTTTTGCGGACGTTTCGTCGCGGGTCTTAGTTGCGACGGAGAGTTTCGTCTGCGCGTCGTTCATGCTGTTGGCGTAGGCCAATTGGGCGTTAAGTTGTTTTTGGTGCAACTCCGTCATGAGGGAGAGTGTTTTGACCTCTGATTGGCGTTGCTCCTCCTCAATGGCAAGGAGCTTTTCTCGGGCCTTGTTTGCGTCCTCAATGCGCTTGTTAAGCTGATACGCCCGAGACGCCTCAGTTTCAAACCCCGCGAGCCTCTTGGCGACTTGAGCGCCGCCGAGAATCCCTTTGACCGCCGTGTCCACCGTTGAGGAATACGCTTGGGAGAGCCCCGATTTCATCCCGTCGAGAACTTTGCCCGGCAAGGATGAGGCAAACTCCTGAATCTTTGGCCAGCCTGAATCCAGGAATTTCTCCAAATGTTCAGGCGCGTTCTTGAGGAGCGCCAGCCCTGAGAACGCCGTGGTCACAGCCGCGACGACATTCACCCCAGGAATGGCCAGCCCCGTGAGGCGCGTGATTAGCGGAGCAAGCCTTTTGAATATCGGAATTTTCCCCTCGACCGTTCCCGCAATCTTGAGGAACGCTTGACCAAACTTTCCAGCGCTTGCGCCTAACTTGCCGAAGGCTCCTTCGGCTTTGCCTAACGTTCCCGCGATGGGGAGCGTGTTCTTTCCTGCTTTTCCCCATTTGGTTTGGAGCTTTTCTTTCAGAGACATTGTCGCGTCCACGTCCGGGAGCAAATCAAAGGCGCGTTGACCCGCCGTTTGGCTCCTCCAGGCGATTTTAGCAGCTCTTTTGTCCTGCTTGCTCAATAAACCGCCTATTTGCGCCTTAGACGCGTTGTTTTTGCTTCCTGGTATATTTTTATATAAAGAGCCCTGAGCGCTCTTATTTGAGCGATTTTGGGCCTTTAACGCGCTATTTTCCAAATTTATTGAACGCGCGTTGAGAGTTCTGGCGGCTGATTCCTCTCTTTTCGCCTCGACCGCCCGTTTGGATTCAAGAACGTTCCTCTCCTCCGCGGCGGTTTGCTCTTGAGTTTCTTGCGTCTCTTTTTGCGTGACCGCCGCCTCGATCTTCTTCGTGGCACTGAGCGTCTTAATCCCAATGACTAGTTTTCCAACGACGGGGGAGAGCGCAACTGACGCGCCAACAAGAGCTCCCACGGAAACAATCGTTGTTTTGACCGCCGGAGAAGTCCCCTCGAGAGCCGTCGCGACTTTCGTTGCGACCCCGATGAGCTTATCGGCGACGGGAACGAGAACGTCGCCCAATTCTCGGCTAAGATCGCCCCATGCTCCTCGAAGTTTGCGGAGCTTGTTTCCCATGTTGTCCGCTTCACGCGCCACTTGTCCATGAGCAGAGGCGGATTGTTCCATGATGAGAGAATACGTCGCGTGCATTTTCGCGGCTCTCTCCGTCGTGAACGCAAGCCCTTTGGCGCGTTCCTCCGCCATCTTGGATTCAATGTTCTCCTGCTTGATGACCACGCCCAGGAGCTTGATCGATTCCGTCTCCCCGAGCATGGCGCTTGTCACGGCGTTGGTTACGCGCTCCAGGCCCCCCTCCGCGTTGGTGAAGGCTTCAAGATCAGACGACCTTTTTTGCAGGTCTTCTGTGTATTTTAGCGCCTCCTCCATTCCGATTCCTGCTTTGGTGAATAAATCAACCATTGTGGAGACGGATTGTTGCGCCCCAGTTAAATCGAAGTTGAAAGATGAGCGAAGATCAGAAACAACTTTGTCAGCCTGTTTCGTCATTCTCCCGAGGACTTGCTCGTACTTTCCTGCGGCCTCTTGAGCGTCGGACGCAGAATCAACAAGACTCTTCGCAAAATTAACAGAGAGGAACGTCGCGCTTAATTGCATGAGCTTGCCATTAAGCATTCCGCACAATCCTCCGATCTGAGTCGTCGCTTCTCCAAATTTCTTCAAATTGGATACCGCCGACTGAGTGTCGACTTTCAGCGCAAGAGTGGAGATTTGATCTGACATGTTGTCCTCCCCGTGTTACGGTTTACTTTTTCTTTAGAGCTATGAGGCGTTTGACAAACGGGCCGAAGTTGCGCCGATTCTCCTCATTTTCGCGTTCGTCGAGCTCCTCTCGCGTTGGAGGAGAGTATTTTCGCGGGCGCGTGACGGAAACGTCCCCGGAGAATTTCTCGATTGTTTTCGGGTCGATTCCCTGAGACGACGCGATGAGGCGGAGCGTAAAAAAAATAGCCGACAGAACGGATTCGACGCGTTCTGCCGGCGTTTCGCCGTCTGCTTCGAGTTGAGCGTAAACCGCGTCTTCAATTACGTCTTTGCGCGATATTTCGCTCCGCGGGTCTATCCCGTACCGACGACAGAATTGACGCTTCAGTCGCTGGTAACTTCCACATTCGGCGAATTTTTTTTTGCCTCGGCCCAAATCTGAGAATCTCTTTCCAACGTCTCCTGCGTTAGGTTGAAAATATCGTTGAATAGAGCGTCGCTGAGGCTAGCGTATCTTTCTACAAATTTCACGGCGTTTTCACGTCCGATTGGGATGCGTTTTTCGCCCGATAGAAGGCCTTTAGAGAGCGTGTAAACGACGCGTTCATATTGGCTTGATATATCGTTGAACTTGAGCCTTTCGGCCCCGTTTAGGCGTTTTATCGCGAATTCTTCGCCGCCTCGGTTGATGATCGTTACTGAGTCGTCCGCCGGGGCGCTTAAATATTCCTCAATGTTGAACATTGAAATTTATTTCCTTTCGGTCTTGTTTTTTATTAGGGGGATTGGGATTTATCGACTATCAGGTTCGGGGAGTCTCTGAGACTTCGGGCATATTATCCGCGGAGCCGCCCTCCGCTAGGAGCTTGATCGTCGTTTGGCTCCCGGCGTTGACTTCTCCAGCCTCAGGGGAGATTCCAATGATCTGAACGTTTGGGATGGTTAGCGTGTAGATTTTGGTTTCATGCGGGTCGTCGTACGTGTAGGTCAGGGAAAAGACGTCTCCGGCGGTTTGATTCGCCAGAAGGCTCGTGTAGACGGTAGGCAAGGGGGTTCGGGTCGTCAGTTCAATTACGTCGATCTGCTCCGGCTTGCCTGCGTAGGCATACCCCGTTGGTTCGGTAGCGTTGTCGGTTACGTCCGTCCATGTGGGAGCGTCGGCAAAAGCGGGGAGCCCTTTGGACTTGCAGTTGAATTCATAATAATCGCCGACGACGGCGCTAGAATCCGCTGATTTACTAGTGATAGCGAGTTTGACTTTGAGGAGAAGATTCTTTCTCACAACCCCGTTTTCAACCCACAAATTAGTACCAGACATATTTTCTATCCTCGTAAACGTCTAGGGAAATGAAGATGGTAAGTTTATATCTACCGTCGTAGATTCCAGCCTCTGAACGCTCAACGTTTTTAACGTAGACATAAGTGACTTTCTCCGACTCCTCAACGTAGAGAGAACGACTGAAATTTCTTCCGACGGGGTCGATGGGAGAGAACATTTGCACGAAATGCTCCGCCAGATCGTCGAGCCGTCCCGCGCCTGTGTTCCTCTTGCCTACAATGACAATCGAGGCCAGGGCGCTGGAGAAGGTCGAGGCCTCTGTTTCAAGGTGGTAATCTTGACCCGAGACGGATATTTCAAAATATAGCTCCGCGTTGTTGGCGTCTTCTGCGACGGGCTCGTTTGGGAGAATGACGACCGCATGAGGAGAAATAACCTCCACGGCCTTTTTTAGCTCTTTTAGGATGAGATTAGAACGCATGTTGTATATTTTCACCTTGCGCCGGAATTAACCGCTTTTTGGAGCCTCTCAAGGGGTAATCGGATCATCGACCCGGCTGGCTTTTGACGCGACCATCCGTTTTCAAGAGGAATGACGTATGGACAGGAATTCTCGATGAATACGTCCACGCCGAGCTTTGCCCTGGTTATGTGACCCAATCCTTGATTGATTGTGGCTCCTCCGCTTTTGTCGAGCTTTTTCGCGTTGTAATTGCGTTGTAACTTTCCAATCCCAATTTGCCAATTTGCCCGGCAACATCCCGTCAGAACGGGGGTTCCAGTCACGATCATCTCGAGAGCCTTTAGGGAGACGCGCCGGAGCCTTTTTGTCGCCTCCGCTTCGGCCTTCTCGTTGAACTCCCGGATGCTCCTCACGAAATCGTCTACAGAGTCGCCCATCACGTTATCCTTGCTCGAATTGAATACGCCAGATCGATTTCACCGCTTTGGGTGATCGCCACTTCTGTTATCATGTATTCCTTGCCTTGATATACGATTAAATCCCTTCCCACGATTGGGACGGGAATTCCATACGCCGGAATGCTTCCTGAGATCGTCGTATCGCCCTCTGTTATCCCCGGCGGATTATTGGTTGGGGCGCTTGCTGAAATCTCGTTTAAATCGTTATTTGAAGGGATAAAAGAGCGGTCAAACGACATGTAATAAGTTTCAACGGAGCCTGACTCCATATCTCTTTTGAAGAACGCTTTTTTGAAGACGCATTTTCCGCCGAGCATTGAGTGAAGTTTGCCGACCAGGCCGTTTTCGCCGCTAAAAACTGAATCAAGAATTCCCATTCTTTTGAAAACACACTGCTCCTAAATTTTATAGACTCATCGGATTTGACCGAACGTAGGAGTCGTCGTCTCCTGCGATAAAAGTTCCAAGGGAGCCGACAAGCGTGCGCGAAACGGGACAAATCCACGGAATAATGAAGGATTTATCAAAGGTCGCAGAGACATTCCCGGCGTTAGCGCTAGCGACTCCCTGGAACAGGGCTTCAGGAATTTTTGACGGGTCGTATGAGAGGAGCCAAAGCGCTTCCTCACAAACCGCTGAAATTATCTGAGAATTCCAGACGACGCTCCCCGTCTGAGCGTCAATTTCGTATGCGTTAGGAGAAAAAACGAAAGCGCTGAATATCAACATTCCCGCTTGACGGAGCGCTTGCTTGCGCATCGTATCGCTTGCGTTGTCCCAGACGGTTGTATTTAGTCTGAGGTCAAAGTAATTATTCGCCTCGTCAAGAGTAACGCTAATATTCAACGCTTTCGCCATTCTTTTCTCACCTTATTGGAAAGTTGTTTGAAGGAGCCTATTCTTCGAAGACAACCTCTGTTGAAATCCTGACGACGCGGTCTTTTGTAATATCAATCAGCTTCACGCCGGAGCCGGAGTTAGCGGAGATCACGCCGATCAGTTTCCCGTCGTTTACCGCAACCGTTTTTAGCTTGACGTTCTCGTCGTTGTGCTCCGCGTAAACGTCTCCGCCGCTAAGAATCGCGTCAAAAACGGAGCGGGCCTTTCCAACTACTTCTTGTTCAATCACTTCTTTCATACTCGATCCTATTCTTTCTCTTGATTCGTTTTCTTTGATTTTTTAGAGGTTTTCTTCGGCTCCTCCGCCGTCGCGCCCGTTTCTTCCGATGAGGCGGATTCTTTCGCGCTTTGGAAAATATCTTTGTTGCGCACTTCCTCGAGAGGCCGAATTTGCCCTTCGAGCTCTTCAAAGGAGTATATTCCACTAGGAGCGCTAATCTCTTTAACCTCCCCGTCGACCTCGTAGATGATCGTCCTGGTGAGATACGTGCTCCGGCGGTTTAGGATTTTAATATTCATATGCTATTCCTTCCTTTTTAACCCAAGGCGGAGAGGGTCGTGGCGCTAGGCTTTAACCCGGAGATTCTGCACAGCGATTGTTTGGCGTTTTTGAACTCCGCCGTATATTCTCCGATTAGCATCGCTCTTACGCCGTCCGTTCCCGGAGTGGTCGCGGGCTCCGTATGGAGCGCCCGCCCGTTGAGAGGAACTAGGGCAAAACCGCGAGAATCGCAGACCCAAACGTCGGTATCAGGGATAGACGGGTCGATGAACACGCGCAGAACGTTTCCTCCGGCGCTGGTGACGAATTGCGTCACGTATCGTCCGACGCTTTGATCTCCTTGGGCGATTTGAACCTGATTGCTCATGAAGGAGGAGATGACTTGACCCTGACCTGTTCCACAGAGAATCAGGTCGGGGATTCCACCCGCCTCTGTAACCTGTTGGGCGGCTTGATTGATCGTCGAGATCGTCAGGGCGGGGCTCCCCGTTTGGGCAAAGGATAAGCCCCCGTCTTGCGTTCCGAAGTAATAAAGACCGCCAAGAGCTCCTGGAACAGTCGCCGTTCTTTGCGTCTTAGCGCCAAAAATTAGCGCGGAGTTGATGCGCCTGATAATTGCGTCCGTCGCGTATTCCAGTTGGCGTGTAACGTCGTTTTCATTGCCGTATTGGCCGACGGCTGTCGCAGTGCCGGTCATCGCAACGTCCGCGCGGAAAATCTGCGTGTAGTTCGATTCCGTCCCGCTCTGAAGGAACATATCTTCGCCCTCGGTCGAGCCTTCTTGAATCGGCCTGGAGTCAAAGATGAGCGTTCCCCCATTGGGCGCGGAGTAAGTCTCCAGGGAGATAGAGGAGCCGTTTGCCGCGACCAATTCGGCGGAGATTGACGTAGACGTGACCGCCGTAATTCTCAGTACCGCGGGGTCGCCGAGGATGTGGAAAATATCTCCTTTAATCCAGCCTGTCGACGACGTTACCGTAAAGGAGCCCGCCGGAGCTGAATATGCGTATTTTGAAAACGCCTTTGTCTTCGGCGTTTCAATGCCCTCGAGCCATTTATGCTCCGTCGAAGTGGCGACGTTTGCCGAAGGCGTCGCGGCTTGTTGGTTTCCAGCCTGCGGGGCTTGTGAGAAACTGAACAGATTGATGAATTTTGGGGATTGCGCGATTCTCCACGAAAGAACGTCGGAGAGGTCGATGCGCATGTTCCTCAAATCTAGCGTTGTAATCGCCATGATCTAGTCCTTAAATCGTTTGTTTTATGCGTTCAATACCCGAGATTCTGACGCGGTGCGTTTGCGATAACGTCGTGAAAAGACGAGCCTCGGAGCGCCTCTTGAAACCGACTCTCCATCGAGCCTGTCGACGTTCCTGAGCGTGATCCTCCGCCTTGCGACCTCTTGAGCCAATGAGGGGACTTTTCGACCTCCTCTTGAAGGACTTCAACGACTAATTTTCCATCCTCAGCGACGGCGACCCCCGCCTCGTTCAGGTGAAACATAGGAGCCAAACGCTTCACGTCGCGCATGGCGGTCTCACAGCAGTTTAATTTGGTCGCGTTGTCGACGAGTTCGGATTCAATCTTGCGCCGAGTCTCTTTTGCTTTGAACTCTTCATTTTGGGCGCGTAAAGGCTTCAGCTCCTGTTCCAGCGCCATGATCTTTCCGCGTGCTTGCGTCGTTTCTTCGATATACTTTTGGAGAGTTGAGCGCAGATCGGACGGATTCGCTTTTCTCAGTTCCTCCAATTCCAGCAGCTCTTTATTCCTCAGTTCGGTCAATTCAGCAAGCTTAGATTCAGCGTCTTGTTTCTTTTCACGCTGGCTTTTCGCGTTTTTAACCTCTGCGTCATACTTCGCTTTGAGAGTCTCAGCGGCCTTGTTGGGGAGCCTGAAGACGGGAGCTCCATCTTCGCCTGCCTCCTCAAGGATAGCCGCTTCAATGTCCTTCAAAAGCGATTCTTTGGTTTGGTACGCATCAAAAATATTCATTAAACATTCCTTCCAAACTGGAAACAACTGACGCTCTTCTGACCGTCTTTTATTGTGGATAATAGATTTAATTTTCTGAATTATTCGTAATTTTTTTATTTCGCGTCGACGACGTTGACGTACGTGTAGAATACGACCGGATTACCCTCTGAGAGAGTGATTTTGACGACGATCCGATAGGAGCCCACGTCGGAGAAAAGAACGTGCTCCCTAGTGTCCGGGACAAGTACGAAATTATAGCCCTCGTTATCGACCGTCCACGCGTCGCCGGTTTGAGGAGCCTCGAGGAGCGCCGTAACGTCGACGGATACGTTCGTATGACCTTCCACCGATTGCCAAATAGGCGTAAACACGTCTTTGGTCGATTTCTCGACGGAGTATGTTATGGCCGAAATATTTGACCCGTCGTTCACAAGAGGGGTGTTATTGTCAAACGCGTCGAAAACCCGCGCTAAAACAGTAATTGATTGTCCGACTCGGACGATATTGCTCTCATCCACTGCGATCACCTGATATAAACATTGCCAGCTCTCCTTTGCTCCCTCCGCTCCCACGACGGAGGAGACAACTTTGAATTGGAGCCCGGAAGAAATTCCCGTCCACGCAACGTCCGTGAAGAAATTTTCTCCATCGAAAACGCGATAGACGGTTTTCCCCGCCTGAGGCACGTCGACCGTCTCTCCCGTTTCGGAGAGATAAAGATCGGAGCTGAGAACCGTCCAGGCTCCGGCGCTGTTTTGATATTCCAATAGGACGGGAGCGGAGCCCGCCTGAGCGCCGGTTAAAGTCACCGTGTTTTGTTTGGCGACGGTTGCCTTGAACTCAGAAATTTCTCCTCCATACGCGGAAAGAACGACGTTCGAAGATTGGAGAACGATTTTCGAAGTATCTGCCCCGACGGGCGCGACGATATATCCGCGCCCCGTGGAGACGGCGTTGACGTTGATTTCCGCCGACGCTTGAATCTCATCGACGCGGAGAATTAGATCGTTTGTTGACGAGATATTGATATTTGCCCCTAAAACGGCGTTTAAACGCGATAAATGAGCGTCTTGGTAAAAATATATATCTGGACTATTTAACGCCGTTAGAATCGCGTTTTGAGCGAATAAAAAGCTTGTTTCGACTTTTGACGCGATAGAGATTTCGTCCACCAGGGCGTTGGAGCTGAATTTGACGTTTTCATTCAGCGTGACCGCGGAGCCAATAGCCGCTCCGTCAGAATCTGGAATATCGAGCGTGAATTGGGTTTTGCCTGCGACGACGATTTCCGAGCCCGCCGGAGGCAAGTCGGTAAACGTTGCGTTCTCATCGATATAGAATACGCCGGAGGTTATCTCCTCAGGAGAGACGACCGCGCCTTTGTCGGTCGACCATGAGGACAAGTTGGAAAAGCTTGCCTCGGAGCCTGGATTGAAATAATAATCCGCATTGACTACCTCATACGCGCCTAGAGCATACGATGTTTCTTCTCCGTTCTTCCAGCCTCGAACGTTTCCTTGAATATCCGAGGCTCCGGCGCCAGTCGTCGCGCCCGTCGCGAACGGCGAAGACGGGAGAGGCGTGAAATCGTATTCTTCCCACTTCGTGACGTCGACGTCGTCAATACTTG
>CAVGEG010000076.1:0-12213 GCA_963628165.1 Paratractidigestivibacter sp.
GAACAGAAAACGACGCGATCGTCCCCCAGATAGCAAGCGTCGTAATTGTCGACGTCGGCGGCGTTAATCAGGGGGAGAATCGTCGGCTTGGCGCTCAACTGCGCGCCCGGATCGTCGAGAATCGGGAGCTCCCAAACGCGCCACCGATATTCGCTCGCGGGGTCAGGCGACGAAAAAAGGAGCTTCGACGCGTCAAAGTATAGCTCCAGATCTCCGACATACTCCCCATGCGTCGGTTTGTAGACAAGGGACGACGAACCGTCGCGAAGGTTGAAACGACGCAACTCGTCTTGATACCCCTTCGTCGGAAGGGACGAATTACTCGTATAGTTCTCCGGCATGCCGATCATCGACGGATCGCGACTCACATAGAGGAAGGAATCGAAATCGATCTCAGGATTCGCCAAGACGACGTCGTAACGCAACGCGGCGAGGTCTTGCGCTAGCGCGGCGGAGTCCGCGTCGAGGGAGGAGTCCGCGTTCTTCGCGCGTTCCGTCAATTGCGCGGAGCGGCTAATAAGCGCGTCGAGACGCTCGCGAAATTCAGCTAAGCGCGGATACTCTTCTTCGTCGAAATTTTCCTCAAAAGCGTCGAGCGCGCGTTCGAGGGGCGCAAAATCGGGCGCACGAAAACGCGGCGCCGTCTTCGCGTCTTCAGGAAGCTCGCGCCCCGTAAAGAACGTGAGATTGAAAGCGATCTGAATAAAATTCTTCTTAAACTCCAACGCGGCGGCGTCAAACAAGGGGGATATGCGCCACGGGAAGACGAAAGCGCGAACGCGCTCTTGCGCGTCGAGAATCGCGCCGAGCCCCAGCGAACCGTCGCGCTTCGCGGAATACGCCAAGGGAACGGTCGACGCGGGATCGCCTTGAAAACGACTAAACGCCGCGAACGCCGCGTTCGTTATCCAGATCGTTTCCTCCTCCACGCCCGTAAAAACGTCCGAGCGTTCGTTAACCGGCATGAGTCCCGCCTGCCCGCGATCCTCCCCCATATCGACGGGAAGAGCGCTGAGCTTAGGGTCAAACTCAAGCGTCTGAGCAAGCGCCGCCGCGCTTCCCGCTAAGATCAATCCGCCTTGAGCTTCGCGAAGCCATTTCACGACGTTCGGAGCGAAAAACGCGGAACTAGGATCGAGCGTCACGTCGTGATAAACCCACGTCGCGGCGAAATCATCCGAATCCACGGGCTTCAAATCGCGATCGACGACCCCGTCTTTCGTCGCGTAAAGAATCGTCGCCCTTGAATCGACCTCCGCAATCAGAGAGGCGAGATTCGTCGCTTCGATTCGCATAGGCGTTCCGGGTGTTTCCTCAACAAGGAGCGCGACGCTTTTCGCCTGCGCGGCGGTTGCGCAAAGAGCTACGACAAGAGTAAGCAGAAATATTCGACAAAAGCGACTGAGCATGATCGACTCCCTAGAAACGCATAACGCAAAAAACCGGTCAACTGTCGTTAAGTATCGTCGACGGCAAAACAAAAGTCAAGATAGAGACGGATAGAGAACGAGTGTGCATAAAAAGAGCTCTTTGGAAAACCAAAGAGCTTGAGCACCCCGAAGAGGACTCGAACCTCTGCAAAGGGAACCAAAATCCCTTGTGCTACCATTACACCATCGGGGTTCGTTCGATCAAACGCGTACGTCTGATTTGAACGTCCTTATTATATGAAGAGTCTTGGTTCTTTCAAGGGAGAAAACCTAAAACTCCTCAAGAATTTTGAACGATAACGACGCTCGAATCTCCGTCTAATTCGTCCTTTTCATTCAACTCGATCTTATTCCCGGAATCGTCGTAGCGCACGTCGGCGAGCGCCGTTTTGCGCGTCGCCAGCGCGAAGAGCTTCAGGTAAATCTCGTTGGAATTGCGCAGTCGATCGACTTCGGCGTCAACCTGCGCGGGGTTAGCCTCCGCACCTAGGGTCGTCGTTGCGCGCGCGCGTAAAAGGCGTTCCGAAAAGCCGCCGCTGTTGATCTCCGCGATCGCGTCCGCGATTTCAGGAAGATACTTCTTGAAGATCGCGCGGCGCGAGCCTTCTTGCTTCACGCGCTCGCGTCTCTTTAAGAAGAGTCCAAGTTTGCGACCGACCGTTTGCAACGCCAACCGCAACTCCTTCTGTATCTCAGGATACGCCGCAAGCGCTTCCTTCGACTCGCTCGTATACGGCGCCCAAACGCTCGCAAAATGCGCGATGATAGTCAACGCCCCGCGCGGCAGTTGTCCGCGCGTCTGCTGAAGGCCGTACGCGCGCCAGTTCATCTGCATGATCGTCTGAGTAATCGCGCACGCGCTCGATTGGAACTGCAAAGGAACGCGATTCGAATAACGATAGACCGACGTCGTCTGTCCCTCGGAAAGATTCAGCGTTTGGAGCGTTTTGAGCAACATTTCAAATTCGCGCGGCTGCAACTTCGCAGGCGAAACGCGCGGACGAATTTTCGCCGTCTTGATGATCTTGTCCGCTCCGTCGGAGCCGATTCCGTCGAACGTCGACGTCAAAAACTGACGGATCGTGCGCGTGTCGCTCTCTGCAAGCGCCTCCTGCAACACGTCGCGCGTGATCTTTTGCGTCGTCGGGCCGCCCCCGTAAGCGAGCGCGACCTCTACGACGAAGGGATTTCCGCGATACACTGCGGGAGGTCGCGTCGCGGCGACGAAGAACTCGCCTGGAACGAGAGAACGAAGGCCCGCTAAAAGATTCTGCTCCCCGATAGGAACGACGCAATCGGAGGAAGGCGCGGGGATCTTCGTCTGGGAAATCGCCTCGAAGAGTCGCGACACGTCTTCGCGCGTAAGCGTCTTTGGATTCGTTCGGACGGAAATCTTCGATTTCTCGCAAAGTTCGGTCGCGATCGCGGGGGAAACGCGGCAGAAGGATTCGGTCAGGAATTTACGGGTTGACGCGCAGGTCGTCTCGCGCGTCATTTCCAGGAGCTTGCCCAGCTCGACGCCGTAAGGGTGCGGCTTGATCTCGACCGGCTCGGGGGGGAGCTGATTGACGGAAGCGAGGTAGTCGACGCTCTGCCCGTCGGGATCGACGTAATGGAAGGTCGCGTGAGGATTGGCGAGCGCGGTTTGCGCAAGATATTCGTCGACGCTTCCCCTTCCGCGAAGATATTTGGCTTCGAGCTCAATCGTCACGCGCGTGCCGCTGTCGACAGGCTCCCAGTCGAGGGCATGCTCTTCCAGATAACGACGTCCTTCGTCGTTCGCGGGGATTGCCTCCCCTTCCCCGTTGCCGTTGAGGACTTCGGGGTTGTTCGTTTTCGAGTCGATGCGAACGACAAAGCGCATCGTCGGCTTGCGCTTCGACGTCTTGGACAGCGCTTCAAGGGGCTTCCCCGTCGTGAGGAGCCCGTACATCCCCGCGGCGCTGATTCCGATCCCCTGCTGTCCGCGACTCATACGCAACCGATGAAATTTCGACCCGTAAAGGAGCTTTCCGTAGATAAGAGGGATCTGCTGCGGTTCAATTCCCGGCCCGCAATCTTGAACGCCGACGCGGTATCGGGAATCGGAAACGCGGACGATCTTCACCCAGATTTCCGGGAGGATCCCCGCTTCTTCGCAAGCGTCGAGCGAATTGTCGACCGCTTCTTTGACGGTCGTCAACAACGCCTTTCGCGGGTTGTCAAAACCCAACAAATGCCGATTCTTAGCGAAAAATTCGCTAACGGAGATCTCCTTTTGCGCTTTAGCCATCGACGCGGAGTCGGCGCGTCGACGCCGCGTCGGAGAGGGGCTGGCGTCGCGAGAGGACTCGACGTCCTCTGTAACTTCAGTCAGTTCCAACGTAACGATACCTTTCTACAGGGCTCAATGAGTCGAGCCAATTTTTTCGTCATACCATTCCACGACGGCTTTCGTGAACGCTTCGGGATTCTCCAGCGGCGGCAGGTGCCCGGAGTAAGGGATCGTCGCGCGCGTCGAGTTGGGGATCTTGGCGGCGATCGCGTCCAAACACGCAACGTTCGAAAGCTGGTCGTATTCGCCCCCTAAGACGAGAGTCGGCGCCATGATATGCGAAAGAACGTCGGACGAATCGCCGCGCTTCGCCATTCCGCGCGAAGCCGCGGCGAACGCGGCGGGCGTCTGACTGCGCATAATCGTTCGAAGTTGTTCGACTATGTCGTGTCGATGCTCCAACGTCTCCCCGCAAAGAAGGGTCGGAATCATGACGTCAACCGTTTGCGCAACGTTCGTCGCGTCAACCGTATCGGCGAGCGCCAAACGATTTTGAACCTTCTCGGGAGAGTCTTGCGTCGTATTCGAGTCGCAGAAAATCAAGCCGTCAAGACGCTCCGGATGGCGTCGCGCGAACGAAAGGGAGATATATCCCCCCATCGAGAGCCCACAAAGAATAATTTTCGCGTCCTTATTATGCTCCTGACACGCCAAGATCGCCGTAAGAATCGCCAAATCGTCGGCGAAACGTCCCATCTTAACGCGCGGTTGCCCCTCGGAATTATGGCCGTTCGCGCCAAGCTTCGTCATACCGAATCCGCGAAGATCGGGAACGACGCAATGAAAACGCGATTCCAACAGATCGACAACCGGCACGAAAAGGCGCGAATCAAAGGGAAATCCGTGGGCAAAAAGAAGAATTGGGCCCGTCCCCCTCGAGTATACGTAGTAGTCGGTATCGTCGACCAAATATTTTTTCATTGGAACGCGTCCCATGATCTATCCTTCCAAGGAAAAACTTGAAAAATGGCAAAAAATAGCAGTCGAAGCGACGCCGTCTCGACTGGCGGTTATTATAATCGTCTAAGAATAGAGAGAAACACCTTAACAGCGGATTTTTCGCGAAAAACCTGCGCTTACCGAGTTTTTGTCTTACCCATACTCCCAGAACGGCCCCAATATTATGATATTTTCAAGAACAAGTCAAGAAGAAAACCCGCAAAGTTCCTTCTTTCCTCAACCCCGAGATTCCCAAATACCCGTATTATCGAAAACGTATTTTTAACCATAAAGAAAAAGAAGTCGCGGTCGAAAAAACTCTTACATGAGACGCGTTTCATGCGTCGGTTAAAATTTCGCCGCCTTCAGAAATGAAACCATGACGATCAATAATATTCGTAAACTCTTTAGCGCAGTCGTCGCGCTATCGTTCCTCGTTCCTTCCCTGGCGTCGTCCGACGCCGTCGCTCAGATTAGCTTCGGCAAGATGCGCGACGCGGCGGAAAAGGGGAAAAAAGCCCCGGAACTTCCCGAAGACGAAATCGACGTAGCCGACGCGACCGCGTCCCAAAAGACAAAGACGCCCGAGAAAACAGGCCCGTCCGCCTCCTCCTCGACTCAAAAGGGCGAAGAAACAAAACCTGCGCCAGCGACGACTCCCCAAAGGCCGAACGCTTCGCGTCTCGCGCCTAAAACCGACGCGCCGCAGGTCGGCGACGCCAAGTCCGCCGACACGCTGCAAAGCGACGACGGAGCCAACGCCTTCCAGTCGACGCGCACCGTGCCCAAGCCTGTCGCAAAGACCTCGACGGGCGTCAAAGAGACTGTCGCCGTCAAAGCGATCGGCGAAAACGGACGCGGTCCGCGCCTCGGTCGCGCCGTCTCCCATAAGTATCGCGCCGGCATGATCTTCCGCGCGTCAATCGGCGGGACGTGTTCCAACGTCTTCGGTTCCGCGCCCGTCCCGATGGAATTCCCTGAACAAAAGGTGCGCACCCTCGAAGAGAACTTTCCCCCCGTTGCGAAAGTAAGCTACCGCGAACTCAAAGAAGGGGGCGCGCGTCAGATGATCTTCAAGATGCGCGAATTACGCGAAGGACAAGGCGTCGAGGCGTCGTCCCTCTTTGAAGTCACGCGTTACCCGATTCTTCCTCCCGAAGACGTAACTCTTTACTCGATTCCCAAAAGCGTTCCCTCTGATTTGAGACGATATCTCAAGGAGAGTAAATATATGGAATCGAATACGAAATTGATTCGCACCCTTGCGAAGGAAACGACGGAAAACGCCGCCACGGCGTGGGAAAAGGTCGACGCGATCCTCGCCTACGTGCGCGACACGGTGCAATACAAAGAAGTGTTGATCGACAAGTCGATGCGCGGAGCGCTCGCCGCGTATAAATCGCGCGAAGGGGACTGCGAAGATATGTCCGCGCTCTTCATCGCCATGTGCCGCGCCGTTGAAATTCCCGCGCGACTCGTCCGCGTGCCGGGGCACTGCTGGGCGGAATTCTACCTCGTCGACGACGAAAAGAACGGATATTGGTTCCCCGCGCAAGTCGCCGGAACCGAAGAGCTCGGCTCCATGCAAGACACGCGCGTCATTCTTCAAAAAGGAGACTCCTTCCGACTCCCGGAAAGCCCGAAAGAAGAAGAATTGTACGTCAAAGAACTATTCATGGGCGTCGTTAAAGAAGGAGGCCCCGATCCTCAATATCAATTCATTCAAGAAACCGACGGACGTTAATTCCTAAAGTCGTCCAAGAAAAGAAGAGCCCGCGCGTCGCTGGGGAAGACCTACTTATCCACAGGGGGCAAGCAAGGCGTCGACGCGCGGGCTCTTCTATTGATTAGCCCTTCAATTATCGACGAGAAGTCGTCGGCTCGGGCGTCGCCGTCAATGCTGGATCCTGCGAGAACTTCTTCGGCGTCACGACCTGCTGGGTAATGTTGTCGACGATCGTGGCGCGTTTGGCGACGTTCGCGTAGAATTCTCCCGCGGCGGTCACTTCGCGCATCTTGCGAAGCTGAGAAACGATTTGATCTCTAACGTCGTCAAGAGTCACGTCGCGCGCCGGGATAATATCCTGGCAGTAGAGGATAACGTAAGTGGAGGCGTCGACCTGGATGACCTGCGACAACTCGCCCGGCTTGAGTGAGAAGGCTTCGTCTTCGAGCTGGGGATAGCCTCCGTTGCGAACGATCGGCGCGATGCGTCCGCGCATCTGCTTTCCGTCGGGCTCGACGGAGTATTCCGCCGCGAGTTCGCCAAAGACGTCCTCTAAAGAGCGATTTTCCGCGCTCGGCATAGATCGCGCCTTCTGCCAAACTTCGCGCGCGCGACGTTCTTCGTTAAGGACGATTCCGAGGCACTGCACGCTCTCGCCAAAGTTCGCTTCAAAGCTCTTCTGAATATCCTCTTCGGTAACCTTGACCATGCCTTCAGACAACTGGCGTAGCGCAACGCCGGGCCACACGATCGACGTACGGTAGTAGTCTTCAGTGCAATTGTACTTCGCCAATTCCGACGCAAGGTACTCTTTGATATTGGGAGAACCGTCGGAAAGAGGGGTCGTCGTTTCGGCGGCGCGAATCCAAATATCCGTCGCCACGTCCTGATCGGTAACTTCGACGCCGACTTTCTTGCATTCTTGACGGATCAAGGTGATGGAAACAAGCGTCGCTAAATCCTGTTCAGCGTAGAGTTTCATGCACATTTCGACGACGGCGTCAAGATAAATCGGTTTGCCGTCGATCGTCGCTGCGACGTTAGGATACTGCTTGCGCATTTCAGGATTGCCGATAATATTGACAACGTTGGCTTCGCGTCCCAAGCGTTCGAAGAGCTCGTTAGCCGCGCTCTTGAGCTTTGCCGCGCTCGCCTGAACCTGGATGCGATCCTTTATCAACGCGATCTGATCTTCGGAGACGATCGAGTCGTACTTGTTCTCGCAACGGAAGAAAACGAACTGGTTCTGAGGGCCGTAAGGACCGATCACTTCGGAAACTTCGTCCTTCTGCAACGCGAAGAGGATGCTCTCAAGCTGTTCGTCGGCGAGGGCGCCATGGAAGACAGGTTGCATACGACCCTTGTTGGAAGCGGTCAAAGCGTCGACTGATTCTTCTTTCGCGAGGGTTCCGAAATCTTCGCCCCCTTCAACGACGCGCTTGCGCAACTCGTCCGCCTTTTCCTTCGTCGAAGAAACGATCATTTGCAGACCGACGGAGGGGCCGTACGATTTTAAATACGCCTTTTCAAGCTCTTCGTCCGTCAGCTTAATTTTGTCCGCGACGAGAGCCTGCAAAGCGAGTCGAGGCCAAACGACCTCTTCGGCGTACTCCTGATACCCCATCGAGGAATCTTTTTCCACGACGTCAAGGTATTGGGCGCGCGTCAATCGGAAAGACTTAGCCAGTCTCTCGATCTCTTCGTCGACGTCGGTTCGCGTGATCGCGAGGCCCTGACGCTTGCATTCCGCCAAGACCAACGCGCGATTCAAGATGCGCGAAAGGACGTCCTCGCCGTGAGCCTTCAAAGACTCCGCGCGAAGCGTTTCGAGCGTAATCTTTTCGCCGTTCACTTCCGCGACCACGTCGGGATAACGACGCTTCGCGTCTTGTCGTATCGGGTTGTCGTCCGCCACATGACGCGCGACGCGCGACGCCGATTCGCGCACCGGAGTCGTTTTAGACGCCGTCGCCGAGTTCGCGACGTTCACACAAAGACCCGCGACTAGCGTCGCCGCAAGCGTTCCGGGAATAAGCTTTTTCAATCCGTTCATAACAATATCCATTCGCATACTTGTATCGCATCAACTGATCGTCAGATCGCGACAATCAATCAGGTTTGTCCTGCAACAAGGAAGCTCAACGCACTTCTCACTACGAAGGCTCCGTTTCGCGAATATAGTCAATTTGCCATACTCGCGTCAATAGGGCTTTCTCAAAAAACCTTTTTAATGAGAACTTGGAGAGTTCGCTCTCAATAAATAGGAGACTACGCCGTCATGTCTGATGGAACCGCTCAATCCGAACGCACATTTGTCATGCTCAAACCCGACGCGCTCGAACGCTCCCTCATGGGGGAAATATTAGGGCGTTTCGAACGAAAAGGACTCAAACTCGTCCGCCTAGAATTGCGCTGCGTCTCGAAGGAGCTCGCCGCGATCCATTACGCGCATCTCGTCGACAAGCCGTTTTACCCGGAACTTGAAGCGTATATTACGCGCGGCCCGGTCGTCGCCAGCGTTTGGGAAGGGAAAGACGCGATCCGCGTCGTGCGTAATTTAGTCGGCGTCACAGACTCGACCCTCGCCGCCGCGGGGACGATTCGCGGCGATTTCGGCGTCGATAAGACGGAAAATCTCATCCACGCCTCCGACTCGCCAGAGTCTGCCACGCGAGAAATTCAAAACTTCTTCAACTAACGGTTCGTCGACGCTCTAAAATAAAAAGCCCGATTCCTCGTCGAAATCGGGCTTTTTTTACGAATTCTCGTCAAAAGAGAAGACTACGGGCGTAGCTCAAAATAACGCGCGTTTTCCTCGGCGCGAGCGTCCATCGCTTTGATCTCTTCCGCGGAGAGGGTTCGCAAACGAATCGTCTTAATCAAACCGGTACTGACCCAGCTCGCGAATCCAAGGGGCTTCGATTTCTCGACTTCAAAGCGCGTCGTAATCCTATGGTCGACGATCGGATAATCGACGATCGCTTCGTCGTTCACCCACACGCGCACGGTCTTTTCGGAAACCTGGACGCGGAAACGGTACCATTTGCCCGTCTTGAAGTTGTAGAAAGAAGACGTCGAATTCTCCGACGCGTCCATCTCGTCGATGCTCGACAAACCGGCGACGTATCCGCCCCAACCGCCGTTGACGAAGGTGACGAAATCCTTGCCGATCGGGAAAGTCATCGCGGCGAAGAAGTCTGTGCCGTCGTAGCGCTTGGCGACGTACTCAACTTCGTAGTTCGCCGTGGGGAGTTTAATTCCGGATCCCTCTTCGTCGAAATGAATCGAGGTCGTCGTTGGGCCCATTCCCAGTCGGATACAGCCGTCTTTAACCTTCACGGAAGACTCGCCGCCGTCCTTGTTGTCAACCCAATTCTTGAGAGTTTCGCCGTCGAAGAGGATCGTCCACTCGTATTTGGCGGCGTCCGCTTGAGACTGGGCGAGCGCGTCGTAGTCGTCCTCCGATTTGTCCTTACTCTTATCGCTAGCAAATGTAGCGCACGTCAGCGTCAACGCGGTCGCCGCCGCAAGAAAAAAGAGCGCGATACGTTTCATTGCAGGTTCCCTCGCAAAAATAGATTCATCAACCCCTGCCCTTCGGGATAACGTCGACTCGAGCGCTCTCCCGTCGTTTCGTCGTAGGTTGCAAAACCGTCTCCCGTCACGTCGGAGCCCACGATCGCCCACGGGACAAATCCGCGAGAATGCGTCTTCATCGAGATCGGCGTCGGATGATCCGGCGAAATCAAGAGTCGCCAATTATCAAACGATTGTAATTTTTCCAAAATAGGAGGGAGAACAAGCGCGTCGATCTGCTCGAGGGACGCGATCTTCTTCTCAACGCTTCCTTCATGCCCCGACTCGTCTGGCGCTTCCACATGGACGACGACAATATCGTATTCGTCGAGAGCCTTAGCCGCGGCGTCCCCCTTGCCCTTGAAGTTCGTGTCGACATATCCGGTGGCGCCTTCGACGTCGAGTACGTCCCAACCGAGGTTGCGCGCGATTCCGCGCAGGAGATCAACGGCGGTAATCATCGCGCCGCGTCCCCACGAATACGCTTGCGCGAAGGGCTGCAACGTCGGACGCTTTCCCTGACCCCAGAGCCAGCAATCTGTCGCGGGCAAGAGGCCGTTCGCGACGCGACGCGCGTTCGTCGAGCTCTTTTTGAGCGCTTCGACGCACCGTTCCATTAACGCGCAAACTTGCGCTCCTCCGGGCCCTTGAGGATAGACGTCGACAATAGAACGGTCGGTGTAATCGTGAGGGGGAACAGTCTTTGTGGCTTGCGCAAAAGGGAACGGCTTGTCGGGGGAATCAGGTCTGAAGATCGCAAGATTGCGGTAGCTCACCCCAGGGAGGAACTCGACGGAGCCGCCGAGTTCAGGCGCTATTTCTCGCCAAAGGGGGGCGACTTCGCGCTGCGCGTCCGCAATAATCTCTTTCGCTTCGGCGGTCGTGATATGTCCGGCGGTAAAATCCTTCATGACGCCGTTTTCGAGAGTAACCAGGTTGCAACGAAACGCCCAATCCTCGGAACCTAGCTCAACCCCTTGCGCGGCGGCCTCTAGGGGCGCGCGACCGGTATAGGTTTTCAGGGGATCGTAGCCTAAGAGAGCGAGCGTCGCGACGTCGGAACCGGGGGAAAGCGCGTCTGGAACGTTGTGAGAAAGGCCTTGCGCCGCGCGCGGCGCCCAATGATCCAAGGTCGGCGTCTTCGCCGCTTGCATGGGCGTTAGTCCGCCTAACGAATCGATCGGCAGGTCGGCAAACCCGTCGGGGATAACGATGACGCGTTTGCAATGATTCATAGTCTAGTCCTTCTAGAGCAGAGTCGCCGTCGTCGACCGCGGCGACTATTTTAAATCTTGCGTCGCTACGACGTCGGCGTCCGACTCCAAAATATTGGAAATCAGGACGTCGCCGCGACATATAGGCAAATGGACGTGCAGCGCGTTAATTTCGCGCATAGCGTCGAACATCAATTTTTTGGGAATGGGACGCGACGTTTTGACGGGAGCGACGGCGATCTGAGAATCGTTTTGATCGACCACGCAAACGGTCGTCGTGATTGTTCGGACGGGATTGACAGCCTCCGCCAACCCATGAGCGGCGCCGCGCGGGCACGAGTTGCCAGTAACGACTCCCGCTTCGGCGTCCACCTCAAGCTGACAACCTCGCGGACAGACAATGCAGGTCATTTTTTGCAAACTCATCTTCACGTCCTTTCGTCATGACAGCGCGTAAGTCGCGCGGCAGTTTTTCGTTTCCCAGAAATCAACGCGCTTCACGTTAAGACCCATATCGCGGGCGCGTTCAAAGATCGTTTTCGCGAGGAGTTCCGCCGTCGGATTGTCGTCAAAAAGAATCGGCTCCTCCCCCGCGGCTCGCAAGACTTCGGCGAGAGGATCGTTTTTCGCCAAAAAAACGCGATGATCGAGGGATTCGTCGATCCATTTTCCAACGGTTGATTTCACCTTCACAAAATCCATCGCCATACCCTGCTCGTCTAGCTCTTCTTCCAGAATCTCGATCATAACGAGAGCGTTATGACCGTGCAGGCGCCGACATCTACCGTCGTAACGATACAAACGATGCCCATAGGAAAAAGAAAACTCACGCGAAACAGAAAACATCACGACCTCCTCGTTTTAAACAGGAAATTGTTCTTGTAACTATTGTAACGTCTTTTTCGATTTTTGGAAGAAGAAAGAGACTTTCTTCACGATTGTTAAGAGAAAAGGGTAAAATTTCGAGAAATATTGCCGATTAGCGTAGTAGAATAGATAAATTAAACAATTTAC
>CAVGEG010000076.1:12223-13933 GCA_963628165.1 Paratractidigestivibacter sp.
ATTTACTATCAGCGACAAACCAGAATGATGCGCGTTGACTAACAACATTGCGAAGAGTGGTCAAACGCGATCGGATATTATTCACACGTTCGATGGAAATCAGAGTTTGTCCCCGTTGAGGTCGTTAATTTCCTCGAAGGGTTGACGCCTCGAGCGTCGCAAACTCATCACGGAGAATTCGTAAATGAAAATTTTTGTTGGTCTTTTCGTAGCCGCCTTCGCTATAGTCGCCTCGAACGTTAAGGCGCAGGACGCGAACGTCGCCGCCGCGACTCAGTCTGTTCCCTCTCAAATTTGCTATGAATGCGAACCCGCGTTCGGCTTTGGCGGCGGACTCGGTATCGGTTCTCGCTTTGCCGGTCGCGGATTCGGTCTCTATTCGCAGAATTCCCTTCGCGAAAGAATGCGCGCCGCTCGCGCCGCCGACAATCCGATTGTCGAAGCGTCCCCCTACGCTAATCCGAACGGATCCCTGCAAGACTGGTCCCGCTTCCGATACTATCCTTACGCCTACTATCCGCACAACTTCTCTGAAAAAGCAAATATGAGCGTTCCGAAGTATCAGCCCGGTTATCAGAACTTCTATCCGCTTCCTCGTCGTTATCATGAAGGTTCGCACTTCATTCTCGACGTCTTCTGATATTAGAAGATGCTCAATCCAGTCCTTACGCCGTTCCTCTGAACGGCTTTTTTATTGCCACAAAAAGAGGACTTTTCAAAAACGTTTCTACAGTTGTCTCTTCTTTGTCTAAGTGTTAAAAAAAGAGCTTGTCACATTTTTTAAATATGCTATACTCTAGCTGTTTAAGGGAGACTTTCTAGTTTCTCTAGACTTTGTAACTAACTAAAACTCGCCCTTGGCTTTCAATCGAGTAGGGCTGGAATTACAGAAGGAGAAGCTCATGTTTAATGCTAAACGCCGTCATTGGTGGAAGTACACTATTTTCGATACAGCCGCGTGAACTTATCCTTGGTAAGAAAAATCCAATCTGACATACAAGCGTTGCGCCCTTTCATAACGCAACGCTTTTTTTTATTGAGAGACAACGACGTTTACCTCGCGTTTACTAAGAAATCAAGCCCAGAGCAAGAAATAAAAAAAGGATCGAACTCATCGTCCGTTCCTTCAGCAGGGGTACAGGGATTCGAACCCCGAATAAGTGAGTCAGAGTCACCCGTGATAACCGTTTCACCATACCCCTAATCAAAAACAACAATCACAGTATACCCCCGCTTTTCCTTCCGTCAATGAAGCTTTCTCCAAAAAAATCAAATTCTTTCAAAAGTTCTTTCCCCACGATTAAGCTTGCGCCACAAGCTTAATCGCTTCGTTAAAATCGCTATAAACGTTTTATTTTCATATATTTTTATATTAAACCCCGACTTCCGCCTAAAAAGGTAATGTCCTTTTAGCTTTTGACGATATAATAAGCAAAGTGGGTTAGGTTTAACGAGTTTTCTCGTTAAATTCAACGATCTATTTCCGTCGAATTTTTCGACTCGTTAGGAATCGACGCTCTTTCTTGCCCTAAAGAAGGCGCGTCTAAATCACCAAGGAAGCGCGAGATGAGAAAATGACAAAGATTACAGGTTTTCTTGTATCAGCGTTGCTCGTCATTCTATCCTTTTGGTTGAATATTTGCTACAATCAAGACGTTCTTGTCGGAGGCGTGAGGGGACTTGAATCCGAACCTACGGCGAGAGCAAACG
>CAVGEG010000077.1:0-13844 GCA_963628165.1 Paratractidigestivibacter sp.
CTCATCGTCGTGGGAGCGTCCGCCGCGGCCCCCTTCACCGCGCTGATCGCGACGTCCGAAGTCGGAATTTCAAGGGTCAACTGGGAATGGAGCGAGGGGGGGAAACTCGCCGCGAAGCTCCACTGCGCGTCCTCGTCGGAGTCGGAATAACCGACGCGCTCCACGGGGAAGCATAATTCCAATTCGAGTTCGTAAAAATTCGGGCGCAACCTTCCGCGGGATCGCGATTCGCGCGTCGCGGGATCCTTCGGCGCGTCCGACTCGGAGGCGTCTTGAGACGACTCGTCCGTCTCCGGAACGCTCGTTTCCTCAGCAGCAGGAACCGTGTCGAAAAGGGCGACGTATTCCCCTGTCTCGCGGTCGATATCAAGAACGCAAGAGCCCGGTCCACGATAATGGAACCCGGCGTTTTTTGCGTCGCCCGACTCCTCTTCTTCCAGAGTTGGGAGATAGACCCCCTCGCGCATTCCCAGCGGCGCGCGCACGACCCCGTCGGCGACGCTGATCGTCATCGCGATATAAAGGCGCGCGACGCCCCCTTCGACGCTTCCCGTCGCGTCGAGGGATTGAATCGACCACGGAGAGGCGGTCTGTGTCTCTTTGCTGAAGTCGACGATACGCATGAGTTCTTCGATCGTCCAGTTGGGGAGAGGCGCGCGCCAGGAACCGTTTTCGTCGACGAGCCAGAAGGTCGGTTTTTCATCGGAGCGCAACGCGGGAGCGGAATCCTGCGCGTACGAGAAAGAGACGCTCGCAAATAGGCATAGGAAAATCGCGGCGCCAGCGCATAACGCGCGCGTCGATCGAAGGACGTTGTCCGTCAGAGAGAGTCTGCTACGCCTTGTCACGATATTCCTCGTTATCTCTAATAATAATTGCGAACACGCACTCTTTTTTCTTTCTTTCATCAAGAGCGCATTTTCAATATTTTACCAAACTTATCTAAAGTTGGCAAGCAGAAAAGGTAAGACGCGTCATTTTTCCGGGAGAGAATTGAGCCAAAAATGGAGTCGTGACAGAAAGGAGAGATTTGACGTTTGTAGCGCTTAACAAGGGGGGGGGAAGGCGTGAAAAAAGCGAACGCAGACGCAAGGTCTAGCGTTCGCCCTGAGCTGGAGAAACTCAGATCTCCGAGTTGAAGCAACCTAGAAGACTCAACGTCCGCCTTTAAAGAAATTTTTCAGAAGATTCGCGGCGGCGTCGCTCGAGTTGGGGGCGGGGCTTTTGGGTTTCTCCTGTTTCGTCTCTTCCGTCTTCGCCTCTTGTGGAGTGTACGGAAGATCGAGATCGTCGAGCGCGGTTTGTAGCGTGGTGGTTTCTTCAGAGCCGTCTTCGTCGTCGCCGAGAAGCCAGTCGGCGAGATCTTCTTCGTCGTCGCCGGAGGAGGACTTCGCAGGGGCGGCGGGTTTAGGCACAGGCTTCGCAGGTTTGGGTTCAGGGGCCGCGGGTTGAGGCGCGGGGGCCGCGGGTTGAGGCGCGGGGGCCGCGGGCTGAGGCGCGGGGGCCGCGTGATGGGGCTCGTGAAGCGCAGGCTTAGAAGCGGCGTTCTGAGCGACGATTCGCGCGACGACGTCGGCGACGTTTTCGCGTTGCGGCTCAGGCGCGGGAGCGGGCTGGGCAACTTGAGGTTTCGGAGCGTCGGAGGTCAGGACGACGAGGAACTCGAGAGGGCCGATGGCAAGTTTGTCGCCGTTCTTGAGTTCCTGTTCGACGCCGATCCTCTCGCCGTTGACGTAGACGCCGTTTTTGCTCCCCAAATCGCGGACGGCAACGTAAGAGGGTTCGGAGAGAATCGCGCAGTGGTAACGACTAATCAGTTCGCTTCGAGGCTTGAGTTGACAATCTTCAGCGCGTCCGATCATGAACTGCGGTATCGTGATCGGGATCACCAATCCGGAACGCGAACCGCTAACGACCTTGAGTTCTAGTTTCATGTTAAATCCTATCTGACTGGTCTGGGGTTATTGGGTCAGGCTCTCTCTTATGGGATGGAACGTATTAAAAATCAAATGGGGAATTAATGAATAATCGGATGAATAATAGCTCTTTCCTCCTTCGAGAAGAGTAAGCGCGGGCCGTCGCGTTGTTATACGGCCAGCCCCTTGCGTCTCGCGCCCATGTAAACGCGCGAAGGGTTCAAAAGTTCCGTAAAAGTTCCCAAAAAGATGCAACTTTTTCGTTATTCTGTTCCCAAAGGCGCTAACCTGTTCCAATTGTATTTAAAAAAGAGCCGGGAAACAACGTTTATTTTGTGAAAAGACGAAAAAAAATTGAGAAAAAATAAAAGGGTCTTGCCCCAGGATTTTTTAAAAAAATCGCCAAATTTTAAGAAAAAACGTTTGCAAAAGGGGCTCTGTTCTGGTACAACGTTAAAACAATCGTGAAACGATAAAAAAAATTGTCGGTTTGCGAAGATTCCTTTTGGATGAATTTTGGCGCGTCGCGCCTCTTAAAAATAAAGATTATTAGGAGCAGGAAATGGCACGAAAAGTCACGATTTTCACCGGTCAGTTTGGCGATCTCCAGTCCGACGAACTCTCCCAAAAGATGAGCGAATGCGGTTTCGACGGTCTCGAACTCGCATGCGGAACGGAGCACTTCGACGTTCGCAGATGCTTGAACGAAGAGGGTTACTGCGAAGCGAAAAAAGCGCAACTTGAAAAGTACGGGCTCGGTTGCTGGGCGGTCTCTAACCACTGCGTCGGTCAGGGCGTTTTGGACGAAGCGGACGAACGCACGTTGGCGGTCATCCCAGAATATCTTCGTAGCTCCGACCTTTCGAAGGTTTGGGAGAACTGCGCGGAAGAGATGAAGCTCACGGCGCGCGCGGCGGCGAAATTCGGCGTCAAGGTCGTCAACGGCTTTACGGGCTCCTCGATCTGGAAGTATTTCTACAGCTGGCCGCCGGTTCCTCAAGAATGGATCGACAACGGCTACAAACTTTTGAAGGAACGCTGGACGCCGATTCTCGACGTCTTCCAGGAAGTTGGCGTTAAGTTCGCGCTGGAAGTCCATCCGACAGAAATCGCGTTCGACCTTCATTCGGCGCAGCTTGCTCTCGAAGCGCTTGATTATCACCCGGCGTTCGGTTTCAACTTCGACCCGTCCCACTTCATTTGGCAGATGGTCGACCCGGTGAAGTTCATCCGCAAGTTCCCCGATCGCATCTTCCACGTCCACATGAAAGACGCGGCGCTTCAGCTCGACGGCGAAAACGGTATTCTCGGCTCGCACCTCCCCTTCGGCGATTATCGTCGCGGTTGGGAATTCCGCTCCGTTGGACGCGGCGACGTGAACTTCGAAGAGATCATCCGCGCGCTTAACGACATTAAGTACGACGGTCCTCTCTCCGTCGAATGGGAAGATCAGCGCATGGATCGTTGGGCTGGCGCTCGCGAATCGTGCCAGTACGTGCGCGACGTCGACTTCGAACCGAGCGACGTCGTCTTCGACGCCCAGTTCGCGAAATAATCTCCGCGCAATAAACCTTTCTCCTTGACGAGAGGCCGCGTTCTCACAACGAGCGCGGCTTTTTTCTTTTTGTACAATATTCTGGAATACCCCTAAAGACTCCACAGCTAGACGTCCGATAATTTACAGTGAAGAAGGTAGGGGCACGGAAGCCCCATTACAATTGGTTATTTCTCCTAATACACGTAACGCAAGGAAGCGACATGCCCTCGGAAATTTGCATCCCTAAAACTTGTCCTAAGAACCGTTCCGTCACGATTATCACCGGCCAATTCGGCGACGTCCTCGCGGAAGAACTCTTCAACCGCATGAGCTCTTTCGGCTACGACGGCCTCGAACTCGCCTGCGGCACGGATCACTTCAACGTCCGAATGTGGCGCGACAACCCCACGGTAAAAATCGCCGAAGAGGGGGAAGATAAAGGTAAAATCGTCGAATCGAAAGACAAAGACGCAATTCCTTATCGCGAATTCAAGACCGAGCAACTCAAGAAGTACGGTCTCGGCGTCTGGGCTCTCTCCAATCACTGCGTCGGACAGTGCGTTCTCGACAAAATCGACGCGCGTCACTATACGGTCACGCCGAGCTACCTGCACGACGACGATCCCGAAAAGTTCTGGAAGAACTGCGCTCAGGAAATGATCGACACGGCTAAGGCCGCGAAGGAACTCGGCGCCAGGATCGTCACCGGTTTCACCGGCTCTTCCATATGGAACCTCGTCTACTGCTGGCCCCCCGTCAGCCCCCAAATGATCGACGACGGCTTCAAGCTTCTCAAAGAACGTTGGACGCCGATTCTCGACGAATACGAAAAGCTCGGCGTGAAATTCGCGCTTGAAGTTCATCCGACGGAAATCGCGTTCGACCTCATCTCCGCAGAACGCGCTCTCGAAGCGCTCGATTATCATCCGGCGTTTGGTTTCAACTTCGACCCGTCCCACTTGCTCTGGCAAATGGTCGACCCGGTGAAGTTCATCCGTAAGTTCCCGGATCGTATCTTCCACGCGCACATGAAAGACGCGGCTCTTCAGCTCGACGGCGAAACCGGTATTCTCGGCTCGCACCTTCCTCTTGGCAACTCTCGTTTCGGTTGGATGTTCCGTTCTTTGGGACATGGCGACGTGAATTTCGAAGCGATCGTTCGCGCGTTGAACGACATTTGCTACGACGGTCCTCTCTCCGTCGAATGGGAAGATCAGGGTATGGATCGTTGGTACGGCGCGAAAGAAGCGTGCGAATTCGTCAAGAAGACGTTCTTCCCGCCTAGCGACGTCGTCTTCGACGACAACATTGGCAGTAACATTTAATCCTTGGCGAAGAACGATTTCAGAAACGTTCCCTTTAACCTAACCGCGTTCATTCTCGGACGCGGTTTTTTTACTAACGGAAGTTTAGCGCCATGGACGGCGCGACAAGACAAAGAAAGTATGAATGAAGCCGCGCCCGTCGCCTCTCTACGCGACGGTTTTTTTCTGTACGAATATCACAACAATAAAAAAACCAGATATTTTGTGTATATTTTTTCTAAAATGCTTGATTTTGGGAACTTGAATCTTTAGAATGCTTGGAATACGCGATAAACGCGCGCGCGTGTCGCGTTTTCCTAGTAGACCACTATGAGGGCATTTTCAGATGACGAATTCTCAATCTAGCGTCCGCCGCCGAGATTTTCTTAAAGGCATGGCGGTCATCGGGGCGACGGTTTGCGCGCCGACGCTCGTTTCTTCGAGAGCGTTAGGACTTGACGGCGAAGTTTCGCCAAGCAATAGACTTAACATGGGCGCGATCGGTATCGGCGGTCGCGGTTCCGAAGACTTGAACCATTTCCTTCAACGCAAGGACGTCCACTTCAAAGCGATCTGCGACGTGCGTCGCTCACGACGCGATTGGGTCGCCAAATACGCCAATAAAATCAACGGCGACACGGCGTGCGCCAAGTATATCGACATGAACGAACTCCTCCAGCGCGAGGATATCGACATGGTTCTTATCGCGACGGGCGACCGTTGGCACACCATGGCGTCGATCACCGCCGCAAAGTACGGAAAAGACGTCTACTGCGAAAAACCGCTCTCGCTGACTATCCAGGAAAGCCGCGCCCTTGCGAACGCCGTCAATCGATACGGTATCGTCTATCAGGCAGGTACTCAGCGCCGAAACATCGGAAACTTCCAGCTCGCAGCGGAAATCGCCGCCTCCGGAAAACTCGGAAAGCTCACCGAAGTCCACGCCAACACCCTCTGGCCCGCCACCGACCAGGCCTGGTACCCCGCCGAAACCGAACCTTCTCCCGACGAATGCGACTGGGATCGTTGGCTCGGCCCCTGCCCGTGGCGCCCCTATAACCACGCCTATGTCAATGGGGATTGGCGCGGAAAATTCGACTTCCACGGCGGCGGTATCCTCGAATGGGGATCCCACACTGTCGACCTCTGCCAATGGGCCGCCCAAAAAGACCACACTGCCCCCGTGCGCTACGAGCCCCAGTTCAACGACGACGGCTCCATCGCCGGTCACATCTGGGCGTACTATGACGACGGACTCAAACTCGTCATGCGCTCCGACGGATGGCTCGGACTCGGAACCTGTTCCGCGCGTTACGTCGGTGAAGAAGGTTGGGTCGAAACGGGCGACAGCGGACGCATGGCAGTCTCCAACGACAAGCTCCGAAGCGAACTCAAATACTTCGGTATGCCCGGCACGAACCCGTCGACGCACATCGCCGAATTCTGCGAATGCGTCAAGACGCGCCGCACCCCCGCCGCGAACGCCAACGTCGCCGCGCAATCTCACATCGCGTCGCACTGCGCCTACATCGCCTGGCAACTCCAGCGCACCGTCGAATTCGACCCCGTCAAGGAAGAATTCAACGACGCGGAAGCCAACCGCATGCGCACTCGCGCGATGCGCGCACCTTATACGCTCTGAACCGCGGAGCTCGTTTAATCCACGTAGAAAGTCATACGCCGAACGACGTCGCGCCCTATCGACGCCATCGTCGCGCGGTTCGGAAAATACAACCCCTCGCGCGCGCGACTCAAGAGTCGTCGCGTTGGAGAAATTAATATTATGCGTACTAACTTAATTCTCGCGCTTTTGACGAGCGCGGTTCTCGCGTTCTCGGCGAACGTCGCGAACGCGCAAGCGTGGCAGGAACTTCAGACCTCCACAGACGAAGCCGCGCTTATCGCCGCCATGGAAAAACCCGGCGACTCCCCCGAGGATATTCACGACAAGAACGTCGCGGCCAAACGCCTTTCGATCTACGGAACTCCGAAGGCGATTCCCGCGCTCGTCGCGTCCCTCTCGAATGAAAAGTTGAACTTCAACGCGCGTTTTGCACTCGAAGCGATGCCCTTTGACGAAGTCGACGCCGCGCTCGCCGCCGCGACAAAAGAACTCGAAGGCGCGTGCCTCGTCGGCGTGATCGACACGATCGGCGTTCGCGCGAAAGCGGAATCTGCCGCCGTCCTCAAAGCGATCTCTCTCGACGACTCCGCCGTCCAGAAAGCGGTCTACGCCGCGTGCGGTATGATCGGCGCCGACGAAGCGATCGACTTCCTCGTCTCCGAAGCGAATACGAAAGACTTTGCCGCGATGAATTATTACGCGGTTAAGGGCCTCGGCGACGCGCTTCTCGACGCCGCGCAAAATCGCGAAAAGTCAGGGGACGTCGCGAAGGCGCTCGAGCTCTACGCGCTCGTTTCTTCCAAGGATTTCCCGAAATATGAAAAGGAAGCGGGGCTCTATCGCACGCTCCTAGCGCAGGGAGAAGCGTCCGCGGCGCAAGTCGTCGAGCTCGTTAAGGGGGACGACGCGTCCGCCGTCGACCTCGCGATCAAGACGATCCGCGAATATAAGGGCGAAGTCTCCGCGAAGGTCGTCGAAGCGCTCCTTGGCGCGTTCGATTCTCTCAGCGAAGAACGCCAGATCCTCGTCGCTCGCGCGTTTGGCGATTTGACGCAAGACGCGGCGCGTAAGCTCGCGTTCACGAAACTCGTCGACCTTGCGAAGGCGGAAAGCGTCGACATGCGCGTCGCCGCGACGAAAGCGCTCAAGAATTACGCGGGCGAACTCGAGAACGTCGCGTTGACGCACGTCGAAGGAATGGAATCGAACGACGAGCTCGTCGAGGCGAAAGTCGCGCTCGGCGTCGCGCTCCAGAAGGCGAAGCCGGAACTCTATGAAAAGATCTCCGCGTCGGAACTTCTCGACGATCTTGACGAAACGGACGCCGTTATCACGATCAAGATTATTGAAAACGCGCGCGTTAAATCCGCGGGTCAGACGCTCGTGAAGATCGCGACGGAACGCGAAGGGGCGCTCCGCGACGCGGCTCTTTCCGCGCTCTCCGAAATCGTCGAACTCAACGACCTGAACCTCCTCGTCGACGCGCTCAACGGCGAAACGGACGACGCGAAGGTCGACTGGCTTCTCCGCGCCGCGTGCACGCGTCTTCCTCGTGAAGAATGCGCCGCCGCCGTCGCCGAAATCTTCAAGAAGGAAACCATTGAACAGCAGCTCAAGACGCTCCCTCTTCTGAAGCAAATCGGCGGTCAGACCGCTCTTAACGCCGTCGCCGACGCTTGCTCGGGCCAGACGCTCGACAAAGCGACGCAGATCCTCGGAGAATGGAACACCCCTGAAGACGGACCTCGTCTTGCGGAAATCTGCCTCGCGATCGCGCAGCAGGCGAAAGACAACAAGTATCACTCTCGCGGAATCCGCGGTTACGTCCGCGTAGCACGTCAGTTCAAGCTCCCGATCGCGACGAAGATCGAGATGTGCAAGACGGCGTTTGCGACGGCGCGTCGCGCGGAAGACAAAGCGCTGATCTTCGAAGTCTTCAAGCGCAACATCAACGCGGAGAACGTGGCGGCGGCTCTCGAGTACGCGCAGTATCCTGAGTTCAAAGACGCGGCGTGCGAAGCGGCGGTTTTCGTCGCTGAAAAGATTCGCGTGAGCCAGCCCGCGTGGAACTGGAACAAAGCGAGCGGGGACGCGGCGAAAGACGCAGCGGCGAAGACCCTCGTCGACGGCATGAAGAAAGTCGTCGAAACGACGAACAACGCCGACCTGAAAGACCGCGCGCAGAAGCTCCTCTGATTTTTGTGCGATAATTTGACGCGACTTTTCGACGCGTTATAATATAAGGACGAGGACGGTTTCATTCATGGCCGATCCTCGTTCGTTTTATACACGAACGTATTTAACCACCACGCAATAGAGATTAAGATTATGAAACGCTTACTCGTCGCGGCGCTCGCCGCTTGTCTGTGCGCCTTCACTCCCGCGCTCAACGCTCAGGAAGATCAGCCTCTGAATCAGCTAACGCCCCAGGAAAAAGAACTCGGATTCGAACTCCTCTTCGACGGCGGTCCCCTCTCCCCCGAAATCTGGCAGAGCAGCATCGAAGGTTACCCCGTCAAGGACGGCTATTTCGTCTGCGATAAGGGCGGTAACCTCATGACGAAGAAGGCGTATTCCGACTTCATCCTTCGCTTCGAATTCAAGCTTCCTCCTAAAGGAAACAACGGCGTCGGCATTCGCGCGACCTCTCCAAACCTTGACGCCGCCTATCACGGCATGGAACTCCAGATCATCGACGAAGCGTATCCCGGACTCAAGGACGCGCAATATCATGGATCGATCTACGGCGTCGTCGCGGCTAAACGCGGCGCTCTCAAGCCCATCGGCGAATGGAACTATGAAGAAGTCATCGCTATCGGTCCTTACATCAAGGTCATCGTCAACGGTCAGCTCATCACCGACGCCGACATTACCGACGCCCAGCCGATCTGGGGCGATCACCCCGGCCTCCACAACAAATCCGGTTTCGTCGGCTTCCTCGGACACGGAGACCCCGTCGAGTTCCGCAACGTGCGTATTCTCTCGCTCGAAAAATGAGCGCAATTGCGCAACCGCGACGCTATGCTAAAATAGAAGGAACCTCCCTCGAGGTTCCTTTTTTGTTACTTCCACTTTCGAGACGCCTTATGTATTATACCGTTACGATCACTCCGCAAATCGCCGACACCGATATGCAAGGGCATATCAATTTTCTCGCTTATTCCAACTGGTTCGACCGCGTGCGCACCAAGTTCTACAAGGAGTTCACCCCCGAGCTGAATTTCCGTCCTCACGGCGTCGTCGTCCTCCGCACGGAAGTCACCTTCGAGAAAGAGACGTACGCGCAATACGACGCGACAATCCGCACGTGGGTGAGTATGATCGGCACGAAATCTTTCGAGGTCACGCAAGAGGTCTGGCAGAACGGGTCGCGTTGCGCGATCGGCAAGACGATCTTCTGCGCCTATAACTTCGACGAACGAAGGAGCGAGCCGATTATTGACTCCTATCGCGAAGTTCTCAAGCGATACACCTACGATCCCCTTTTCGAATGAACGACGCTCCCACGACGTCCTCCACTACAAACCCCTTCTCCACGAAGGTTACGCCATGCATCTCGTCTTCCCCGTCAAGCCGCAAGTCGCCGACACGAACCTCTTCCAGCATATCGACTATCTCGCCTCCTATCGCTGGTTCGATCGCGCGCGCACGGAACTTTATATGGAGCTCTTCCCCGGTTTTCACTGCAAACCGCACGGGCTCGTCCTCGTCAACACGCAGTGCACGTATTTGATCCCGACGTTCGTAGACGATCCGCTGGAAGTGCGGTCGTGGGTGAGTCGGATCGGGTGTAAATCCTTCACGATGGTTCAGCAGCTTTGGCGCGTTTTTCCTGATCGGGAACCGGAGCTTTGCGTGGACTCAACGTGCGTCCTTTGCGCGATCGACTTCACGGCGCACAAAGGGGAGCCTCTGAACGACCATTTCCGCGCGGTTCTTCAGAAGTATTATGATCCCGGCGACGCCGAATGACGGAGTCCCTTCTTAGCGTCGAAAAACTCGCCTACGCGCCGTCGAAGCGCGCCCCTCTTTTGTTGCGCGACGTGAGCTTCACGCTGGAGCGCCAGACGCGCGTCGCGCTGGTGGGACGCAACGGCGCGGGGAAAACGACGCTTCTGCGTTGCGTCGCGCGTCTTGTCGCGGCGCCCCCTCGCGCGATCTTTCTCGACGGACGTCCCGTCGAAAGCTACGCCCGCGACGATCTTGCGCGGCGCGTCGCCTATCTCGGACAGCATAGCGGCGCGTTCGGAGGCGCGACGGCGCGATCCTCTACGACGGAGCCCCCGAGCGCGTCGTGACGCCCGAGTTCCTTCCGCGACTCTTCGACCTCCCCTCCCTCTCCAACTACGCGCCGCAACCACGCCAAGACTCCTCGCGTTCCAGCGCGTCCACGACGCCGACCCCGACCGTGCCGTTGTCCGCCGCCGCGGCGTGCCAACGCGTCGTGATCCTCGGCGCGCTCCTCCTTCTCGCGCTCCTTCTCCTTCCCCTCCTCGGACGCTTCCGCTACCCTTTGTCGACATGGCTCGACTACCCCGGCGGGGACGCGATCCTCTCGCCGCGCGCCCTCATATTCTGGCATGAACGCGTCCCGAAAACATGCCTCGCCGCTCTTGTCGGCGCGGGACTCTCCCTCGCGGGGCTACTGACGCAAACCCTTTTCAGGAACCCTCTTGCGACGCCGTATACGCTCGGCGTTTCGAGCGGCGCGGCGTTCGGCGCCATTCTTGCGATCCTCTTTTCCGGACTCCTCGACGCGCTCAGCGCTCCCGAAACGCTCTTGGGAGCGCCGCGAATCGTTTGGTGCTCGGCGCTCGGCGCCGCGCTCTCCACCGCGTTCGTCTATCTCCTCTCGCAACGCGCGCACGATCCGGCTCGAACCCTCCTCGCGGGCGTCGCCGTCGGCTTCTTCTTTTCGAGTCTGATCCTCGTCGCGCAAAACTTCGGGTCGTCAACGCAACTCTACCGCGCGATCCACTGGACAACGGGGAGTCTTGCGGTCGCGTCGCCGCGCGTCCTCGCGATCGTCGGGCTCGCGCTGTGCCTCGTCGCCACGGTCGCGATCCTGCGCGCCCGGCGTCTCGACGCACTCCTTCTCGGGGACGAACACGCGTCGACTCTCGGCGCGCGACCGGCGCGGGAGCGGCGACTCTTCTTTCTTCTCTCGGCCCTGCTCGTGGGCGCGATCGTCGCCTTTTGCGGTCCGATCGGCTTCGTCGGGCTCGCCGTTCCTCATGCCGCGCGACGAATCGTCGGCGCGTCCCTCGTTCCGCTCGTCCCCGCGACACTCGCGCTCGGCGCGCTCTTCCTCGCCGCCGCGCAGACCGTCGCGCGAACTGTACTCTTCCCCAGCGCCCTCCCCGTGGGCGTCGTCACCGCGCTCGTCGGAGCCCCTCTCTTCCTCGTTATTCTCCTCAAAGAAAATCGCGCTTGAACGATACGTCCAAACGCGACTCTTTCCTTTCCAACGCTTCTCTTAACGCGTCAGATCGACACGGTTTCGACGCCTTGCGGCGATCCCATCGCCCCCACACGCCGTACGGGGACTTCCCGCTCTGCACGTCATCGGCGTCGAGGTTGCCGCAGTCGATCGTGTCGCTCACGAATCGGATCGACTCGTCCGCCATTCCGACGTTCGCGCCCACGGAGTGATAGCTTTGCGCTGACAAAACGCCCCTCGAGACTTCGTCGCGCCAAAAGAACCACGTGCAGTTCGGAGAGTTCGGTCGTAGTGAAGTTGACGTTCGGGCCGCGTCCGTCCATCCAGCCTTATCGCGGAAGGTCGCGGTTCCGGAAACGAGTTCGTCGGGTCGTTCGGGTGGATCGCTTCAATCAAGCATGAACCGGGTTTCGCGCGGTTGGGCCCCACGAGGGTCGTCGCTTTGAAGATTCCCCCCTTCACCTTCTTGGAATACGATTCGTCGCTCGTAAGTTCGCTAATCGCGACGGTTTGGCTCAGTCCGTCGGTGACGAAGGAGAACGGGCGCCTCGCCAACGGCACGAAGAATCTGCGATTTCCCACAGGCACGAACCGTACGGCGCGTTCTTTGTTTGCTTCGAGTACGCGTCGTAACGCGCCGTCTGCTCCATGAAGGGCAAAAGCGCGACCGTCGCGTTCACCCAGCCGTTCAATCTTTCCCTCCAGTCGAAATTAATATTCGCGTTGTAGAAATACATATGCGACGCGAGCGTCACCCCGTTGGAGTCAATGGTAGTTGTAAATCGAGATCACGTATTGCTTTAAATTATTCGCGCACCGCATTCTCGCGTTGCCTCCCGCGCCGCTTGAACCGCGGGGAGCAAGAGCCCGATCAAAATCCCGATAATGGCGATGACGACAAGAAGTTCCACTAACGTAAACCAGAGCGATTACGTTTCAACATTCAAAGGGTCTCCTTTGTTTAAGGGAAAGATTAATAAGGATGAATCAAAGATAAACGGTTGTCTCGTCTATAAACCTAGCCGCTAATTGTACTGAACAAGACGCCTGACTCAACAGTTAAAAAAAACGATCTGTACTAAAAAATTTTCCATTATACCGTGAGAGCATAAAAAAGGGACGCTCTTAGAGAACGTCCCAGTAAATCGAGTCTTTTGCACTTAATCGGCAAATCACGGCTCGGAGCAGAGATTAACGAACGCTTCGCGAACGCGGATCGCGGCGGCTTGATCGATCAAGAAGGCGCGACGCGTTCCGTTCGGGTCAGGGGTAAAGATCGTCTTTCCCTTGTCGTCGAAGTCGACGCGTCCAGGTTCGGAAAGCGTGAAATAATCGCGTCCCTCTTCCGGACGAAGGACAAAGAAGACGCTGGTGAGATCCCACGTCGGGCGCGCGTGATCAAGCCCTTCTCCGGGAGCGCACGTCTGAGCCCACGCGAGATACGCGTCGCGCAAGATTTCGCCCCGGCCTTGGTAGTCGTTCTTCAAACTCACGGGGGACAATCTAATTCGATCGCCGACCTCGGCTCCGCTGAAGAGGATAGGAGTCGGCCATTTTCGGGCGATCTTCAGAGCGGCGGGAACGTCGTTGGCAATATTCCATTCGCAAATTTCGCCGTAATATTGGGGATCGACGCTCTTATCGAGAGTGAAGCCGCCCCCCATGACGGAGAGGAGCCTGACTTTCTTCGCAACGAGTTCCGCGCCGGAGAGATCGGAAATATCGTCCGCGGGGGAGTCGAGAAGCGCGGCAAGATTCGAGCTAAAGCCAACTTGAACGATCACAACGCTCTTATCTTGCGCGGCGGCGAGGGTTTTGCGCAGAAGTTGAAGCGCATCCTGCTCTTGGTAATTCGCGGGGACGGGGTACTTCTCGGTCTGCTTCGTGACCGCGGAGAGGTAATTGTCGTCGACGCGTCCGCCGACAGCGCCGAGTCCCACGGGGATATCGGGACGCCCGAACTGGTTGTTTATCGCGGCGACAAAGCGCGGCGCTTCAGGGCAACGGTTTGAGGTAGTGACGG
>CAVGEG010000078.1:0-8674 GCA_963628165.1 Paratractidigestivibacter sp.
ACATACCGTCGGCGCCAGGATGAACAAGCTGGAAGCGTTTTTCCTCATAAGGAGCGCCGTCTGCCTGCGAATAGGGAACGGCGCAAGTTATTACGCCTCCGCTTGAACTTTCCGCAAGATAAAAACACTTCGCGTCATAGGGCTTTCGAGTCGTCGGTTTAAAATAAACGATCGGATACCCCCCCTGACAAAAAGCAGGAACATAAGGGTAGGCGTTTTCTGAGGCGTCCCCAGCTTCTTTTGAATCAACCGGGAAATACAACCAATTATTAGTTTCGTCACCGACAGTCGGCGCGTTAAACGGATCGGATTGATATGCGCCCATGAATTTTCTTTCAAAGGCAAATAAAGGAGTTTCTCTCTTCGCCCGCCCAGGTCTAGCGATAGGTTCGCTATGACCAATGACGCCTAAAGGGTATTTAGGGGTGGCATAAAAGCCGCTCGGAACGCCATTCTTATCAGGCAACCCTCCAAGCCAAAAAATCAACGCTGAAATATGACTTCTAACAGACCACCAATGCGAACCGGTAAACCCGTTGGAAGAATCGGCAGGGGAGTCGTTTCTACCCCATTCTTTGCTGGACAAGAGACATCCCAGGCGAATATCTTCTAAGAAATCCGCATAGGTTTCGCAAGCATAACGAGGCCAACGTTTGTGGACGTGACGCATCACAGCGTCAGGATCGCTAAAGTCTGGCGGATATTCGCCAAAGCGATTCTTGTATTCGTCTAAGGCGATGGACAGCTGCGCCATTTGCGTTGAAACAAGAGAATTACTCACAGAACGCCGAGCGCTTACGATTACGGTTGTCGTCAATCCTCCCAAGAGTCCGATAATCACAATGACGATCAGGACTTCAAGCAGCGTAAATCCCTTTTGGGTTTGTCGTCTATGCATTCTCATAAGTCATTACCTTACTAATGTGTGATTATCGATATTATCTTTGTAAGAATTGTTGATCTCTTGACCGACGAGCGCGTATCCTGTTGGCGACCAACTACCGGAACTACAACCGGCAAATGGATCATTCACAAAATATTCGTCCGTCGTCCAGTTCGAATCTCCATCCATTCCAGGCATATTCAGCCCGTAGACCCCATCCGGTCCAGCGGAAAAGACATAGGGAACTAGGAACCACCCCACCTCGCCTCGGTAACCAAACCCGAGAGGATCAAAGGGATCGGCGTCATATCTGTTCAACACGCCATTTGCGTCAATCTGATCACAAATGCTACCGATAGAAGGTTGTCTATCGCTCCTAGGCAACGACGGAGCCCAACGCATCCAACAAATAGGTTTTCCCCAGCCGTCGACGAACTCTTTCAAACCATTTCCGTCGACGTCCGCCACTTCCCTCTCGGAAAAGAGAGATCGAGCCTCTGGATCGGCGTTCATTATCACGAGATAAAGGAGCTCTGCGTTAGCAATGTAACGATATCCAATAATCCCAGCGGAAGAATCTTCCTCATACGTTACGTTACTCAAAGTCCCGTCAACCGTCGTCGTACTGACAGCCGCCGCAATCGCCGCTTGAATCGGCGTATAATTCTGAGGACCGGATCCGTTCTCAAAATCAGCCGGGGAGGAAAGTCCCAACTCTTCCGGGGTACAAGGGAAATCACATCGAAGCTTATCTCTCAACTTACCAATTCGGTACCGCGTTTTCTCCGCTAACGTTGGGTTCGTCCCCGAATTCTTAAAATAGTTTCGAGAATAATTCGTCAAATCGACGCGACGATATTGATATTTCTCATATGCCGTCGTAAGAACGTTGTCAATTTTCGCAATCGTCGTTCTTGTCTGCGTTTCCTTAGCGCTCTCGATCGAGGATCGCACAATGGTAATCGACGAAACGCTAAGAAGCCCAATGATAGCGATAACAGTCATCAATTCGACGAGAGTAAACCCCGAGCGCTCGCAACAGACTCCTCGTAGCGCGCGCCTGCGTTCTCTACAATAGCACTGTTTCATTGACGTCCTCTGCACTCGCTTCGATTTTTATTCATGTCGATAAACCACCGCCCCTGAAGGATCATTCCATCTCTGAATCGAGGGTGGCGCCGTTAGTAAAGTTCGTAATATTATCGTGATCTGGAAGTTCTACGCCGTTCATCGTCGCTAAATCGCGAGCGTGATCCATACCCATGTCCTCGTCATGGTGGTCGTGATGATCGTGATCGCCTTCCTCTTCGTCGTCTTCAAATGGGCAATGACCAAAACTTCCGTCTTCTCCTGGATAGATCAACTGGAAAGAGTCGGGATTATACCAGCGACCATTCTTCATGTACGGAGCGGCGTCTCCAAAACGAGCGGTCGGATACTCCTTCATCCCGTAACAATCGGCGTCTTTCCCTTCGCTACGAAAATAAATGATCGGCATGTTATTGCACATGATCCCAAGATCATGGTTCCAGTTGCCGCCGTTTTTTCCGTCAGTATCAAGAACTAATTCGATTAACGGAGTCTCTCGAGGCTCGTCTTCGCCCGGAGCGTCGACAATCGGCTCACGATCGTCGGCGAGAAACCCCTCTCCCTCCATTCCGGCGAGCCAGAACAATAGGGTTCCGCCCGGAGCGGTCTCCATATAACGTCGCGCAACGGCGACCATATCGTCTGTTCTACCCGACTTGAGAGCGTTAGGCCAACGTTTCAAAATATGTCGTTTAATCTGGGCGTCGCTTGCGCAGACGTCGGGCGGATATTCGCCATAACGTTGCTTGTATATCTCCAAAGCTTTGGAGACGTCGTCCAAACGATTTCGAACGACAGTCGCGCCGGCAAAGCTTCTAGCGCCCCGAAGCGAAACGAGAACTACCCCTGCCAACAGGGCGATAATAGCGACGACCACCAACACTTCAACTAAAGTAAAACCGCCGCGCTTAACTAACGAGGGAACGTTTCTTCGCATAATCACCCCGAAACACCAACCAGGATAAATACTCAAATGGAAATTCTGTTACTAAAGCAATCCAAATTGCCCATTTTACGCTTCTGTATTATTAGAAACGTACGGCGGCAAAAAGTTCCAACGGAACGAAGATCACCCAGAGAGGCTTTCGATTAGCTTAATCATCGGCAAAAAGAGCGCGATAACGATGGTACCGACCATACCGCCGAGGAACATAACGAGCAAAGGTTCGATCATGCTCATAAGAGCGTCAGTCGCCACGGCCACTTCTTCGTCGAACACGTCGGCGACCTTATAAAGCATTGCGTCAAGCTCGCCCGTCTCCTCGCCTACGTCGACCATGTTGACGACGATGTCGCCCAAAATCTTATTCTGGATCTTCGTCATATAGAGAAGGCACCCGATAGGACCGCCTAAAAAGCAGAAGAAGTAGAAGAGGCACGCGGGATGGAACCCAGGGCGTGAATGCTGCTTCATCGGGTTAGCAATCGTATCGCCCTCGCGAATCGCGTCGAGAATCTTCTGATACATCTTTTCAAAAACGGCGTTTTCCGAGGTTTCCTTCGTAATGTGAAGAGCTTCCAAAATAGGTACGCCGGATTGAACCAGAGTACCGAGCGTACGAGTCGTACGCGCAACGACCGTCTTCTCAATAAGAGGTCCAAAGATGGGACTCCGCAATAGGAACAAATGCCACCCGTATCTCATGTAGGAAAAACTCGTCGTAATCTTAATAAAGAGAAAGATCCCTAACGGAATACCAGGAATGAGGTACCAGTAGGTCATAATCATATGCGAAACTTTCATGAGCCACAAAGTAAGGGCGGGAAGCTCCGTGTCAAAGTCGGCGAAGATCTCTTCGAACTTCGGGACGATGCTCGTCATAATAAAGATCATGATACCGCAAGCAAAGACAAGAACGGAGACCGGGTAGGTCATCGCCGACTTAATCTTCGCTTTCAACTGTTCCGAACGCTCCAGGAACTCAGCCAGACGCTGGAGAATAACTTCCAAGGCGCCGCCTGCCTCGCCAGCCTTAATCATGTTGACATACAGGCGGCTAAAGGCCTTGGGACATTTCGCCATCGCTTCAGACAAACTAGACCCGGACTCAATTTCGGCGCAGACGTCGATTAAACAGTTGCGCAACGGGCCAGGCTTCGATTGAGTTTGCAGAATATTTAAGCTTCTTAAAATAGGCAGACCAGCGTCTTGAAGAATAGAGAGGTTACGGGTAAAGTCGCGCAAGATCTTCGGTTTTACTCTACCGAAGGTGAAGGTCTTCATGTTAGCGCGATTACCCTTCTTCTTCGCCGCCTGACGATCCTTATGGAGAGCGATTTTGGTAACCATGTACCCGCTCTCTTTAAGCGTTGCGGTTACTTCCTCTTCGGTCGACGCCTCAATAATATCGGTAAAGCCTTTACCTGCGGCGTCTACCGCCTCTACTTTAAACTTCGGCATGGAAATACCTTCTGAATATAAAAACACCGACGGCAACGAGCCCTTGAACAGGCGAATGAAATTATACCGCCAAAAGTCTCCGCCTCAAAAAGAAGCTCGACCAATCGCACAAAGACGCGTTTTATTCTCACAAACGACCTGTTGCCAGGGTGCGATCGACTACGACGGAGTCAGATCGCCACCGTCATACTTCGCGACCACACTCTCTATAAAGTATAAACACAGAAGCGCATATTTTCAACAAATTACCTAAAAATCTTGATAAATTGTCGATTCAAAGCGCACGACTTGAGAAGAACCCTTCCCGACTCCAGCGCGTTTCTATCACGCGTCCAGAACGGTTTCGCGAACAACTTCTTCAATCGTCGTGACTCCTTCGTAAACCTTCGCCATACCGGCGTCGCGAAGAGTCAACATGCCGTTACGGCACGCCGCGTCGCGCATCTCGGCAACCGATCCGTTGCGCAAAATAATATTTCGAATCTCTTCGTTCACTACCATGAACTCATGAATAGCCGTTCGACCCTTGTAGCCCGTGTTGTTGCAAGCCACGCAACCTGCGCCTTGATAAAAACGCTTCCCGACGACGTCGGCAGGGGTCAAGCCGAGTTCGGCCAGTTGCTCCTCCGAGGGTTTGATTTCGGTTCGGCATTCTTTACAAATTCTTCGAACAAGTCGCTGCGCCAAAATCGCCTGGATCGTCGCCGTAATCAAGAACTCAGGAATACCCATATCCTTCAAACGCGTAATCGTACTCGGCGCGTCGTTGGTGTGCAACGTGCTGAACACCAAGTGCCCCGTCAAAGACGCTTGAACGGCGATCTGCGCCGTTTCACGGTCACGGATCTCGCCGACGAGGATTTTATCCGGATCTTGTCGCAGAATTGAACGCAAGCATTGAGCGAACGTATTGCCGATTTCCGCGTCGATCGGCATTTGAACGATACCGTCGATCTCATACTCTACAGGGTCCTCGGTCGTCATTAGCTTTTCGGTAATGACGTTCAGCTCGGAAAGCGCAGCGTACAGCGTCGTGGTCTTGCCCGATCCTGTCGGACCGGTCACCAAGATAATACCGTTAGGCAAATCGATTACTTCGCGGAATTTACGAATCAGGTCTTGCGACATACCCACGTTATTCAAATCAAGCGAAATGACCGACTTATCAAGAATTCGGCATACGACGCTTTCACCAAACATCGTCGGGAGAACGCTGACGCGGAAGTCGACGGGGTTCCCCGCGACCATCAGGCGGATACGACCGTCTTGAGGAAGGCGTTTTTCCGCAATATCAAGGTTGGCCAAAACTTTAATACGGGTCGTAATGGCGTTCGCCAAGTGTCGCGGCGGAGGAACCATTTCGTATAGAGTACCGTCAGCCTTAATACGAATTTTAAACTCGTCTTCGAAAGGTTCAAAGTGAAGGTCGCTTGCGTGATCTTTGATTCCAAGGAGGAAGACCATGTTCAGCAGTTTTCTCACGGGGGCGCTTTCAGCAAGCGCTTCCACGCTTGTGAGGTCTTCCATCGTTCCAGCTTGATCGACCAATTCTTGGAGATTCTTATCTTTCTCCATATCGGAGAGGATCGATTCAATGCTGTCCCCCTGATCGGTGGCATAGTAACGTTCGAGCGCGACGTCAATTTCTTTTGCCGTCGTCACAACGCAACGGATCTGGTAGCCGAGGAAATTGCGCAACTCGTCGATTACGGAAATGTTCTGAGGCTCGGCGGTTGCGATCGTCAAAACGTCGTTTCGGAAGCTTAACGGAATAACGCGATACAGGTTTGCCATCGCTTCAGTCAGATGAGCGAGAACTTCCTGAGGAATCGTCAAGTCAGAAACGGCGACAACCTGAAGTCCAAATTGCTCGGCTAGCGCCTGGGCAAGTTGGTCGTCGGTTATCATATTCATACTGATAGCGATCTGCCCCAGCAGCTCGTTAGGACGCTGACTTTGTTCTTCACGAAGCAGATCCAACTGTTCTTCGTCAATATACCCGAGGTCAACCAGAATCTGACCAAAACTTCGCGCCATATCAGCAAATCCCCTTCAACCAAAACACTATGCTTAACAAATAAGTATTTCCAATAAACGCGCCGGACTTCGTCGCAACTTCCGTCCAACGCGTCGCGTAATGCCGCGCAACTATTTCAGCAGTCGATCCGCTTTATCTTGGAAAATCAAGGAAACGCGGTTCGCAAAGTCGCGAAGCGGTTCCTCAAAGCAGTCGTCGTCTCGACCAACTAGCGATAAATAGTCAACGACGACGTCCCAGCGCAAGAAAATCATTAACCGTTGAAAAAATAGACGCGCATGAACGCGAACGGCTATTTGCGCTCGCGTCCATCAAATCATTCCTCTTCTTCCTCTTCTTCTTGAACGCCAAGACCTGTTTCCCAACGTCGCATTTTCTCTTCGAGGACGTCGGGCATATTGGATTTAAGAAGAGCGTCCTGCTTCGTCACAACCTGCTCCTTCCACAAACGGAAGAGGTGGTCGTCCAGAAGTTGCATCCCCAACTTGTGCCCAGTTTGAATAGAAGAGTTAATACGGAACGTCTTATTCTCACGAATCAGGTTCGCGATAGCGGAAGTAACGACCAACATTTCATATGCGGCGACGCGGCCCCCTTGAATACGTGGCAACAACTGCTGCGACAAAATACCGATAATGGAGGTCGACAACTGCGTTCGAATTTGTTCCTGCTGGTTCGTCGGGAAAACGTCGATGATACGGTTGACCGTACCTTGAGCGCCCGTGGTGTGCAAGGTGCCGAAAACAACGTGGCCCGTTTCAGCCGCGGTAATAGCAGCTTCGATCGTTTCCAAGTCGCGCATTTCACCGACGAGGATGACGTCAGGGTCTTGACGCAAAGCGCCGCGAATCGCGTCGGCGAAGGACATAACGTCGACGCCGACTTCACGCTGGTTGACCGTCGACTTCTTGTGGTGATGATAGAATTCGATAGGGTCTTCAATCGTGATAATATGGTGGTCGACATTCGTGTTCAGCCAGTCGATGCATGCGGCAAGAGTCGTCGACTTTCCAGAACCGGTCGGTCCGGTAACCAAAATCATACCGCGAGGACGCTGGATCAATTCCTTCATGATCGGAGGCGTGCCAAGCTGTTCCATCGAGAGCAACTCATTCGGAATTTGACGCAATACCATACCGGTATTGCCCTTCTGCTTGAACACGGAAACACGGAAACGCGCTTTGTCGCCAAATGCAAAACCGAAGTCCGTACCACCGCGCTCCTGAAGTTCCTGTTGGCATCGTCCAGGGGTAATACTTTTCATAAGGGACACGGTGTCCGCCGGCTCCAACGACTTGGTTTCAAGTCGGACAAGGCGTCCGTGCAAACGCAAAACCGGAGGTTGTCCCACGGCAATATGCAAGTCGGACGCGCCGCGAACAACGACGGTTTCCAACAATTTATCTACAAGAATTGTACTCATTCGTATCTATCCTAGAAGTAAGGTTGCGATCTCTAAACACGCGCCACAAGCGTCTCGCGAAAGAATCATTCGTCCTCGAGGCGCGCCACGCGCATAACCTCTTCGATCGTAGTGAGACCTTTCATCGCCTTTACGACGCCGTCCTCAAAGAGAACGTGCATACCTTCGCTACGCGCAAGGCGACGAATCTTAGAGGTTGATTCTCCCTTAAAGGTCATCTCGCGAACCTTTGGCGACATATACATCAACTCAAAGATCGCTCGTCGTCCACGATAACCGGTTTTGTTGCAGTTGACGCACCCCTTCCCCTTCATAAAGGTGGCCTTCGCCGCCATCTCAGGGGTAATGTGCGCGGCGCGCAACTCCGCTTCGCTCGGCGTGTAAGGCCGCTTGCATTTCGGACAAACGCATCGGACAAGACGCTGAGCCATAATTCCGATTACCGAGCTCGCAACCATGTACCCCGGCACGCCCATATCGACGAGACGCGTAATAGCCGACGGCGCGTCGTTCGTGTGCAACGTGCTAAAGACCAAGTGGCCCGTCAGAGACGCTTGAATACCCATGGACGCCGTTTCAAGGTCGCGCATTTCCCCTACCAGAATGACGTTCGGCGCCTGTCGCAACATCGAACGAATTACCGCCGCAAAGTCCAAGCCAATCTGGTGTTTAATTTCTACTTGGTTAATACCCGGCAGATAATATTCGACAGGGTCTTCCGCCGTAATAATCTTTCGAGTCGGCGTGTTGAGTTCGTTGAGAGCCGCGTAAAGAGAGGTCGTCTTTCCAGACCCCGTCGGCCCCGTAACAAGAATAATTCCGTTAGGACGAGCAATAAGC
>CAVGEG010000078.1:8684-13827 GCA_963628165.1 Paratractidigestivibacter sp.
GAGTAAAACGTTTGTAGTCTCTTTCGCTAAAGCCCAGCTGAACCAGGCTAACGCGAATGTTGTCCTTATCCAAAATACGCATGACGATCGATTGTCCATGCGCCGTAGGAATAACGGAAACGCGCAAATCCAACTCTTTTTCACCAAGCGTCAGCTTGATACGACCGTCTTGCGTTCTACGACGTTCCGCGATATCCAGCTTAGAAAGAATTTTAAAACGAGAGATCAAAGCGCCCTGGAAACGTTTTGGCAACGCTTCGCGCTCCACCAATTTACCGTCGATTCGATAGCGAATTCGAACGCGATCTTCGAAAGGCTCAATGTGAATATCCGAGGCGCGCAACTGAACGGCTTCCGCGATAATTTGGTCGCACAAACGGACGATAGGAGCGTCGCTTTCAGAGCTATTACCCGCGACGTCCTCGTTTCCGCCGCTTCCTTCGACAACCGTGAAGTTAATGGCCGTGTCGGTCATTTCTTGAATCATCGAGTCCGCCGATTCGCCGACGTTTTGACCGTAGTGTTGGTTTACAGCCTCTTGAATAGCTTCGCGCGAAGAAATAACCGCCTCGATTGGACGCTGGAGAATAAAGCGCAACTTTTCGAAGATTTCTACGTCGTCAGGGTCGCTTACGACAACGACGAGGGCGTCGCCGTCTTCTTCGTAAGGCAGAACGCAGTTTTCACGCGCGATAGATTCAGAAATCAATTCGATGACAGCGGGACGAATCGCCACGTTTTTCAGATCGACATAACGTTTACCATGCTCTTCGGCAACAGCCTTCGCAATTTGTTCGTCCGTGACGTATCCAAGATCTTTAAGAGCCTGTTGTAACTTAACGTTCGTCTTCTTCGCGAGCTCCTGCGCTTCCTGAACCTGATTTAAACTCAGCAACCCCTGCTTGTTCAAGATTCCAAGATAATTCAGTCTTTTCGCCATTGAAGATCCTTTGCCGTTAAATTTACTAATTCCAACATTGTCGCCGCGCACCATACACGACCGCCGCCCGCGTCGCATGCCCAAAGGCGCTCTTATAATGTTCGGCTATTTCCATGAGGGAAAAAACCAAATCCAGTTTAAGCCCCCTAAACCTAAAAATCAAGCTTTTTTTACATTTATGCCTGTTGTTTAAGAGAAATTACAATCTACATTCTCTATAAACTCTATAAACAATGTATTTGATAAATCAAGCACAAAATAAACGACGCGCACATTTAATAGAATCGTCGTCACAGTGCGTAAACAATAGTCCAAAATACGCTCGTCTCAAGAATAATTCAGAAAAAAGTTTTCCAAAATAATAAAAGCCGATTCGTGAAAATCGGCTTTTTATAGCGAGACGCAAAACGCGTTCGATCAGATGGTCTCTGAATAACTTCCAAGGTACGTAAACGATTCGCACACGCCCTGGAGCTCGGCGATCAGCTGCATAAAGCGAGGATCGTGTACGGACGCCTCGACGTCGAAATAGAACATGAACTCAAAATCGCGGTCAGGTAAGGGACGGCTCTCAAGCTTTATCAGATTGACATTAAGGGCGTAGAAACGGGACAGAATCCGATAAAGAGACCCCGGCTCGTGCGAAACGCTAACCATCAAGCTCGTTCGATCGGCGCCAGGGAAAATTTGAAGATCTTTGGAAATGCAAATGAAACGAGTGTAGTTGTTATCTTTGTCCTGAACCGCAGGTTTAAGACACTCAAGTCCGTACAGCTTGATGCAAGCGCGGGAGGCGAGCGCCGCAATATCCCTGCGCTTAGACGTCGCAACCATTTGCGCGGCGACAGCGGTGTTTTGAGACGGCAGAGCCTTTACGTTCTTCAACGATGAAAGGAACGCCGAGCACTGGCTCAACGCATGGGGATGAGAATAAATCTCGCGAATTTCTTCGAACTTTACGCCCGGTTTCACGAGAAGGTTATGGTCTATTTTTTGACGGACGCTACGCACAATATGAAATTGGTGACGCTGCATCAAATCGTAAACCTGATTCACCGAACCGGCTAAACTGTTTTCAATCGGAATAACGCCATACTTGCAAAAACCGGTGTCGATCGCGGCGAAAACGCCTTCGAAATCTTCGAAGTACATGATTTTCGCGCCACGAATCAATCGGTCGCAAGCAATCTGCGAATTGGCGCCCTCACAACCCTGGCACGCGACGGAAATATTCGCCGGAAAGAGTTTTGGCGTCGTCTCTATAGCCTGCTGGATACTCTGAACGAGTTCGTTTCCAACCCCGTTGAGACGATTTTGATAGCTACGACTCAATTCAAAGACAACCGAGTAAAGCTGAGGGAGATAATCCCGAACCTCTTGGGGAGACTTTTCAAAAATTTTGTTTCTCTTGTCGCGCTCGCGCGTCATGTCGATGACGGGGATTCCCTTATCGCGTTTATATTGAGCAACCTCGTTGCTTAATTCCATTCGTCGCGCGAAGAGGTCAATGATTTGATCGTCGACCTTGTCAATATTGTCTCTAATCTCGTTTAAATCCATATGAAGCTACCGCCCTGATAAAATAAGCCTATAAAGAAAAAACGCGCTACAGACGTAATCTGTAACGCGTTCAACACCTGACTCCTACCTGACCTCTAAGCATTACAAATTACCTCTACCGGCTAGACCGGTAAAGCTAAAGCTGAAAAGACAAGCAAAGGAAAAATAATTTTTCATGAATTTATTCATTCGCAAAATGATTGAGGCGTCTGCAAATCCGCAACCCCCGTTTATGACTCTCCTTAATTTATCGGAAAAAAGAAAACAGTCAACCACGAAATAAGGATTGTCGATTTTTCTTTACTTTTTGAAGACTGCGTTGAGGTTAAGATTCTTCAATAACAAATCCGAACGATATGTTCCTGGAGTTTCCCATCCAAAATTAAAGTGGGTTACAACAATATCCTCAGGGTTGGAATCGACTAGAAATCCCTTTTCCTTTGCGGCCTCTAAAGCGTCTCCTAAATACGAAACGAGATCCGCTTCAACATGAGTCCATTCCTTTGAATAGGGATTCGTTCCTCCCATCGTCTTGTCGATCGTTTTCCGCCCGCCTAATCGGTAAATCAACTTCCCAGAGCCTACAGTCTTAGGATCGCCGTCAACGGCGACATAGTCGGACTGAACTTCTTCCCGTTCGTCAAAAAAAGAAATTCCAAACCATATATAATCGCCAAAATCCTTCGACTCTTTATTGAGATTCGCGAAGACAAAATAGATAGACGCTTGAGTCGTATGCAAACCAGGATCGTAAAAATTGGAGGGATCGGTTTTCGCCCAATCAGCGACGCGAGCGTCGCACGAAAAGACTAAGGACTTTAAATCCACCAAGGCCGGGCGTTCGTCTTCTGAAAAGTTGCGACATAGAAGCAAGTGGATCCACCACTCGTCCGCGCGACGCGGATGCGAATATTCGTTTTCCGTCCTTACGCCAAGGCAGAGCGTCGCCGTCCCCGTTGCATCCGTCGCAACTTCCACAAGCTGACCGGGAGTTGAAGCGCGCTTAATGTTCTTCTCGTATGAGATTTCCCCCTCGGCAATGTTGAATTTTGACGCGTGCGTCGCAAGCTCCCATTTTGGACTAGACGAAACGCCCTCTCCATTCTCCTTCGAAGAGAACAATTCGCCGATCGTCTCCCCCGCTTTCGAAACGACAAAGCCTCGTTCAAAGTTGACGTCGCCAAATAATTCAACCTTTTTTGACGTCTCTTGCGCAACTCCCATCGCGCCCCCTAATAACGCCAACACAACGCTCACACTCGTAAATACGAATTTTAAAGATCCGCCTATACGCAACATTCTTAACCTCCCGTCTAACGACGCATAATTCATCTAGCAGCGTTATGCATAATTTTATCGAAAACTTCGCGAACTCTTCGACTAGGCAAAGCAAAGCTTATTCCCTGATATTGACTTCCATAAATTGCAGTGTTGATTCCCACAAGTTCCCCTCGATCATTCACCAGAGCGCCGCCGCTATTCCCTGGATTTACAGCCGCGTCAGTCTGTAAAAACTCCTGTGTCACCACCCCTTTATCGTTCACAATAAACCTCTCTTTAGCGCTGACGATTCCCTCTGTCACGGTTTTGGTCAATCCATAGGGATTTCCAAGGGCAAGAACGGGGTCACCGACTTCGAGAGCGTCGCTATTCCCCCATTTAATGGGGACAAGATTGGGAGCGTTGATCTTCAAGACAGCGACGTCGACGTCGCGATCAAATCCAACGACGCTAACAGGAGAGGAGACAGAGCGACCGTCGCTTAGAAATATCTCGACTCCGTCTACAAGCCTCCCTTCGGGAGCAATCACATGATAGTTCGTCACGAGGAGTCCCGACGCGTCGACAATAACCCCCGATCCTTCCCCCAGGGATATTTGTGTATCGCCGAAAAATCCCCGGCTAAAAATATTTGTTTTAATACCGACAACGCTCGGGCCGACAAGTTTTACCACGTACGGAATTCGCCCTTCGCCGGGTATTTCAGGATGTTCTTCTAAAAACTTCTTAGCGGCTTCATATTTCGCGCGCTCAATTCCTCTCTGTTTCGAATACGCCCATCTCTCCCCGACGATTGGAAGCAACGAAAGAATTAAAAGGAGACAGAGCGCAAAAATCCAATACTGCATCCTTCTGGCGTACAAAACTTTTCGAACCGATTCCAAATCCCGATAAGGCTCCGCCCTTTCATTCATATCGTCCATCGGCTTATGCTGGTAGTTATAATCCATAGTCATCTCCCACTAAATATCGTTATCAGGGGTTTGTCAAACCTCGCTCTGTTTTACATTTCGTCGCCTAAAACTCTTGATAGTATAAGAATAACATCTGTCGAGTTTTGGGGAATATTCGCCGTATTCGTTGTGTAATATAGATCCGAATAATCGCTTTTACTTTCAAATGGAACGTCAAGGATCGATCCTGGAAAATTTGCCAATCCAAAAACTTCTCCCGTCACGTTTGCTAAGTAATATTTCTTTCCGTCGGGGTCTACGCCAAAGAGTCCGCCGGTGAAAACCCAGTGCGATTGCATTGTTTGCCCCGACTCGTTTTCCATCACCATCTCTTGAGCTTTCACCTTACGAAGGATCCCAGACTCAAGATCGCGCCAACATACTGAAATATCGATTACCTCTCCTGTAG
>CAVGEG010000079.1:0-13739 GCA_963628165.1 Paratractidigestivibacter sp.
GAGTATAGAGCGTCTCAGGGATACACAATTGTGGCTCTCTACCAAGAATCTAGCGATACTCGTAATGACGACGATCCTGTTTTTCTGCCACAGGAAATTAAGCGTGTAATTAAATACCTTGGTAAATATGTCATGATCGATTCTTTGATAGTAATGGGAGACGGAGCTCCAACGAGAGAGAGTCAAAGAGGTTGGAGAGATATTATTCCAGCGCCGCGTGTATCTGCGAAAGTTGTACAGGTATTTGGCTCGGAGGAAACTATCGCTTCAGACGGGTATTACTCGGATATAGATAGCGACGGTATACCTGATTTTCCCATTGGACGGTTGCCCGCTCAGACCAATGATGAATTAGATACATGCATTGATAAAATAATTCGATATGAACAGGGTTCCCAATTGGGAATTGGCGGGCGTAAGATTAATATCCTCATTGGATCTAATGGTTTAGATTTGTCGTCTATTAATTCCCCCAATAATCAGAGCGGGGAACAAGATTCTTCCGTAGGAGTGTCAAAATATGTGATTTTACTCGTTGAGAAAACGGTGAAGAACTTGTTTTCTAATTTTGTTCCGCAGAGTTATGTTCTTTCATTCACCCAGTTTTCCAGGGAAAGCGTATTTTGCCCAGCGATTTCCGATTCTCAGAATGTGTTCCTTGAAAGGTTGAATGAGGAGTCTTTTTTTGTGTTATATATGGGACATGGGTTCATCTTTGAACTAGATCAGGTTGTTGACGATTCAGCTAGAGCATTCTCAATCTTTGACGTGAACAATTGCGACGGTTTAAATAACTACCAGCGCCCACCCGTTGTGTTAATGTGCGCTTGTTATACTGGGGCTTATGACGCCTGGGAACCTTCTCTAAGCGAGGAAATGTTCTTGCGTGACGGCGGCCCGATTGCAGTGATTGCTGCGAGTAGGGTTACTGGCCCATATGGTATGAGCATTTGGGGCTTGGCGCTGTTAGAGTCCTTGTTCGGTGATGATGCTAGAAACTGGAATCAATCGGAAATAGTTTTGGGAAGAATTTTTAATGAAGCTCAGAAGAAAACGATTGTTTTCAAGAATTCAGATGGTAAATCCACAAGGGACGTCGCAAAGAATATTCCCAATAATCCTGCGCATAAAAGAAATAACTTTCTTGATTGGGTCAATATGCGTCTGATGAATTCGTTGGAAACGAACACTCAACAAGACCTATACGAATTTAAAAATTCAATTACTACATTAGCTCTTTTTTTAGATCCAACGTCGCCTGCGTTAAATGATCAGATTATAGATCACATCGCTGAGTTCAATCTTTTAGGAGATCCTCTTTTAAGGATTCAGATCCCTCGCGAATTAAATATTGAGGAGGAGCGCGTAACGGTTGGCGCTGATCGCGTTACCATAAAGGGGAAGTTAGAAATAGATAAAGTTATGCAAATTGACGCAGAACTCGTGAGGGAGGGATTTAACACAGTCCTTTCAAGCGGTCGTCTTAAACAATTACGGGAAACAAATTCAGATTACAATAGCGTTTACGAGATGGCAAATGATTTTATCGTGAGTTCCACGCATTGTGTCACGAACGACGGGGCCTTTTCGTTGACTTTACTTCTCCCTGAAGGGTATTCGGGGAAAAGTAGAGTACGTTTGTCTGCGCAAGACGGCGAGCAGATGTATATAGGGTCGCTTCCTATATTTGTCAGACCTACTCGAACGACCAAGGAAAAAACAGACGAGCCCTTGAATCGTGATTCGAATAATTGAGTTATAACGATAGAAAACTAATAAATTAGTCTTTCATCGTTCGCAATGTTCGAATTAATCATTAAGGTACGAGAAAGAGATCGTCGACCAATCTGAGAATTTTCCGTCATTAGTTCTGGCTCTTACTCTAAATTCATAATGGTAATTGATTTGGACTCGTCTGGCTGTTCTTGACGTCGTGGAACATTGATTATCGGCGATACTCCATGGAAACCAGGTTTCTCCTTGATCGTTAGAGATTCTATACTGGATTTCATAGTAATCTGCGGAGTCCGAGGCATTCCATTTCAGCTCTAGCGTTTGGTCAAATATGGAGAACCCGTACGTTGTAAAGTCGTTGGGAAGCGATAACTGCGCTACAGTGGAAAAGATGCATTTACTCCAATTGGACGCCGTTCCGTCTGCAAAATACGATCGAATACGGAATTCATAATGTCGGTTTTCACGCACAAGGTATGCAATTCTTGAGTTTTCGGTTAATATCTCAGCTTGCGCCCACGCTGAAGACCACGTTTCCGCGCCTGTAGAAGTGAACCTATATTGGACTTCATAAAAGATTGCGTCGGATTCTGAATCCCAAGATAAATGAAGATTCATTTGATCCACATTATATTGCGTGGCCTGGAAGGAATTTGGACCATCAATAGTCGCGTCATTGGCTAAAAAGTTCCCAACAACCGGGATTGATTCAATCTCTTCTCCCGTTGAATCTATTTTGTATCCGCAGATTTTAACAGATAAAGACGAAGACAGCGTTACGCCTTTAATCCAATATTGAATTCTTTGAGAAGTCTCTAATGAAGATGATGACGTTATAGAGTCAAGTAATTGCCATTGACCGTTACCATTTCTACAATAGATCTTGTATCCGATCTCATCTCTTGAATGATCCAGCCAAGAGATTCTTAAATTACCATTTTCGTATTGATCAAAGGTAAGATCTGTAGGTGTTTCGGGACGTTCTTGAGCTTTCCCAGGGAAGAAAGAGATTATTTGTTCTTGTTGACCGGAAGTTAATCTCAAAGACGTTGTGATTTCAACTCCGTCGAATGAATACGAGAAGTCCGTCGAGAGAACTTGAGATTCTCTTAGCCATTCGTAAGAGTTGGACGTAGATGTAGCGGCGTCGACTGTTCCAACGAAACCTGCTGGCAACCAGACTTCGACAAGGCGTGGATTCCAAATGTCTAACTTATTGATTTTCGACTGATTGGCGCAAGAAAGGCGTTCTATAAGATTGTTAGAGGCCCGTAAAATTGATAGTTGAACAACAGCTGACAAATCCAGTTGATTTATGTTGTTATTCGAACAATCAAGATAGATTAATTTTGAATTATCTGAAAGATCTAAACTTGATAAGGCATTATCGTTGCACTTGCAAGTTTCTAGTTTGTAAATTTTACTTAAATTGATCGTTTCGAGACAATTGTGAGAGACGTCGAGGCTTGTAAGGGAAATCGAAGGAAGGGTAATACTTGAAATCTGGTTATAAGCTACGTCAAGAGTCGACAAGTAGTTCAGAGACGACAATGACAACTTCCCTGTCAGACCATAGGAGTTCCAGCTTATACTGGTCACATAGTAGATTCCGTTGATTGACGTCCAGGTCAAACCTGGAATATTCTCCAGACTCGAGGAAGAGTATTGGGAACCGAGAATTATTTCTCCGTTTTTAATCCCCTGTGCATCTTCTAGCTCGAGAAAATCTCGGATGGCGTTCCAGTTGTTTTTGTCATATCCCGTAGCGATATGCAAATTCGCCTTTGTTGATACCGCGATAGTAGATGTTTTAGAATATTCGGAATGTTCCAAAGAAGCTCCAAGCGCGATAACACGATACAGAGTTGAACTATTGTCTGGAGCGCTGGAAAGCGAGGGGACTGTCCAACTATGTTGATCTGTTGAGGAAACAACTTTTGTCCATGTGAGAAGACCAGAACCCTTACTTGTTAAGGCATAGATGCAAAAACTGGATTCCTCTGAATCCCATTCTAAAAGATCGCCTTCCTGAGCTCGATAGATTCCAACCTCAACGTTCGTTCTAAGATCTAACGTCTTCACTCGATATGAGTACTCGTGGCCAGGTATTATTGTGACGTCGGTAAATGACGTCGACGAGATACCAGAGGCTATTACAGACCAGCTTTCCTGGGCTGAAAGGGAACCGCTATGTTGTAGAGAAAGGTCTAGACGCTCGATTTGATATTGGTAACCCAAGGAATCGGAGGAGGTGTAAACGTTATTGGGTTGCGTCCAATTGAGTAAGACTGACGCTCCCAGCGCCTCTGTTGTGAGATTCTGAGGAATGGGAGAACCAATTGGATCGGCTTGTCCATAATCCACGGAAAAACCTAAATCCTGCATGATTCCTAGGGTCATTGGAGTTATCGTTGCCTCATACGACGGCGAGATGGAATAGGTCATCCCATCGCGTTGATTAAGGTAAAGGTAGTAAGTACCCAGGGCCGAGCTTAAATGAGCGCCAAATGACCCGCTCGCCGTATATGTTTCCATTGGAAAGGCGTCTGGCGAGTGAGAAATAGAGAGGAGTTCTTCTGAGAACTCATTTTGATATTGTAAAACTCCATTGGAACCTACGTAATATAGGAAGGAGGATGGTTCTGTAAAAATGGAGTCTAGCCCAAATGGAGTTTCCGTTGACTCTTCTACAAGCCCAAGCTTTTTTAAATGGGTTACGTTGTAGCCTAAAGCGTGAGCGATCTCGTGAAGGGCTGTATTGTAAAAGACCTTTTGAACGGTTTCGGAGGGGGAGTCGGTAAAATATTTTGCGTTAAAGACTAGAGAACCTGTAGCCGCTATGCCTTTACCTTGATCTCTATAATAACCGGCATTAAGGGCTGAGCCGAGAGAGGATGAGGAAGAAAAAGAATCGCTGAATCCCATATATAGAAGTATGTCGTCGATTTGGATTTCCTTACCCTCTGCATTCGAATAAGGGTAGACGACGTCCTCTACGCCAGTGGCAATTACTTCTTCCCATCGGGAGATAGCCTTTTCCCAAAGATTCAAAAAGACTTCATCGGGAATTTGACAATACGACATTGAAGTAATTTTTTGAACCCCTGTTTGACCGAGTACTTGAACCGAACCCGTTTCTAACAGTTGATAGTCAATATCGAAATTCTCGTCGAGCTGTAAAGGAATACTACTTTCGTTCCCTGCTTGGCCTTCTGTGGGATTTTCTGGAGCCTCATATTGAACGGCGGATGTATTCTCAGAATAAGCATTTGGACAAATCGAAGTAGCTGTTAAGAGGGCTCGTTGTTCAAGGTTTTCAAATCTGGCTATTCTGGTTTGGAAGGAATACGAGTTGGATTTTGAACGCGATTGATTTGGAGAATAACGAAAAAGCGTCATGTTCTCTTCCTCCAAGTAATAATTTGTTCGATTTGAAGTAAAAAACGGAGAATTTTACAGTTCGCCGATTATTTTTTTTGCTGGTTGTTAATGACCAACAGTGCATAATAAAGAAAATTAAAGATTGCCGAAAGAGTGCCTGCGACATAAGTTAAAGCCGCTGCTTTTAGCATTCTTTCAACGACGGGCATTTGAGCCGCAGAAATGAAACCAAGGCTTGCAAGCTGCTTTCTGGCTCGAAAACTAGCGTTATATTCAACCGGCAGGTTGAGTATTTGAAATATAGCGACTAAAGCAAAGCCGACGACGCCAAGAACCGCTAGGTTCATCGCATTAATTGCAAACCCCACGATAATAAAAAGTAACGCGGTGTTACCTCCAAATGAGGCAAGGGGAACCGCAAGCTGACGAATTATCATGAACTTGTATTTCTGAGCGTCTTGTAACGCGTGACCCGCTTCATGCGCAGCGATCGCGATAGAGGCTAAATTACGACCATTATACGAGTTCTCGCTTAATCGAAGGGTTTTACAAGTGGGATCGTAGTGATCAGTCATTTCTCCAGGAATTCTTTCAATCTTTATGTAAGATAGTCCAGCAGAGTCTAAAATAGCTCTAGCTGCCATGACTCCGGATAACGGCGCTATAATCCCGCTTGCTTCCTTGTAGCGAATTTTTAGGAGTCCTTGGGCAAATATGCCCAAAAGCAAGGGGAAAAGAATAAATAACAGATAGTTTGACATTTGTATGACGATTTTGTTCTTATATGGAGGTTGCGAGCTTTTTATCTTTAAAATGAAGACTACTCAACGGTGCAGAAGTCTTTCACTTGGTTGACTATTTTAGGCCCTATTCCTTTGACATTTTGTAAGTCCTCAACTTTTTGAAAGGGCCCCGTGCTTGTCCTGTAAAGGATGATCCTGTTAGCTAAGCTAGGCCCAATGTGAGGAAGAAGGGTCAGCTCCGCTTCATCTGCTTCATTAATATTAATTTGTAATTGGATTGGCGTTATTGTCGAGTCGGAATGAGATCTAAAATCGCAATCCATCAACGGACTATTGCTTTTCTGAGTATTTATCAAAGTAAAGGAGAAGAACCTTCCCTGCGTAGACAACCCATAAAAACAAAGGACAATAATTCCAAGATACAAGCTTTCAAAAACACCGAGGCGCAAGCATCTTATAAACTGTTTCAAGAAAAAGTGAGCAGACTGTCTTGAACTATTGTGTTCCCTATCCGACGATTCCTTAAATCCTTTCTTAGGGGGCGAGGACATATAATTCATTGTCTAATACTGTTTTTGAAGGATGATGTTGCGCCTCTTAATTGGCCTATGAGAATTACAAGTTCTCCTCGAGGATTTTTAGAAGCGTTTCTTTTGAAATATTTTTAACGCAAACACAACTTCCCAACGATGTGGGGAGGATTGCGTTTATTAGTCCTCTTTGAGCTTTTTTGTCTGTCTCCATTAGGCTCACGAGATTTTCTGGCGTACACTGTGGATTGTGTGAATAATCCATGTTCAGGTCTTCTAAAGTTGTTGGAAGAAGCAGGTTTTTCTGTAGAGTGGCGAAACGGGAAATCCACTCGTCCGTGATTTTGGAGAAGCGCAAATCTCCCTGGATAGACAAAAGTGTCGCTAATTTGGCGGCTAGAACCGAACCAATGGATACTCCGAGACCATGCGGTAATACTCCATACCCAAGGGCAGCCTCTAACGCATGTCCAAAGGTATGACCATAATTCAAGAGCGCTCGTTTGCCAGTTGTTTCACGTTCGTCTTCCTTTACAATTTGAGACTTAATCTGACAACATTTGGCAATAATTGTTTCTAAAGTTTTAGAATCTCGCTCATTAATCTGTGCAACGTTATTTTCTAAGAATTGGAACAACTCGACGTCCAAAGATACCGCGTATTTGAGTACTTCGCCAAGTCCAGAACGATACTGCTCGTCAGACAATGTTGACAAAACAGTAGGGTCTATGAGAACCCCAACAGGTTGGTGAAAAGCTCCTACCATGTTTTTACCACGTGGGAGATCAATCGCTGTTTTGCCTCCAATCGAGCTATCGACTTGAGCCAAGAGCGTTGTTGGAACTTGAAAAAAACATATGCCGCGCATGTATGTTGCCGCGACGAATCCAGTCAAATCTCCAATAACGCCTCCCCCAAGGCTGATCGCAACGGTATTTCGATCAGCCTTGAGCGACAGAAGTCTTTCCCACAAAGAGTAAGCCATCTCGATCGACTTACTCTCTTCCCCTGATGGAACAACGATAATATCTACGTCGATTCCCCTACTTGTTATCGAGTCAACTATCGGTTGACTGTATAAATCATCTATTTGACTATCTACAAAGAGAACCGCACGCGATACATTTCCGATGGAATCTAAGGCGGCTCCTATTCGTTCTAAACTCTTGCCTTCTATTTCGATCTCATAGCTTCTGTCAAGTAATTCGACGGGCACGATTGTCATTACGGGATTCCTTAAAGAAGAGTACGCTTGAATATACAGTCTAAATAGAATATGATGATTATAATCATTAAAATAAAGGCGACAAGGGAAAGTCCTCTCCGACAGGGCGTCTCTTCATTCTGATGCGCTTTGAGCAACTTGAGCGTAGCGATTATTTGGACGCCTTGTCGACTGTATACGTAAAAGACTTTCATGGAAGATGAGGGCTAGACTCCTCAGGTTTAAGAATGCGGTTTTGGTGTATTTGTATTTGCCTGGTTCTTTGTTTCCTTGGTGGGCAACTATCATTGTTTTTTCCACACTACGTAAAGCCTGAAGTTTTCTGGGCCAAAGGAGAAGAGTATTTTGATATGGGGGACGTCGCTCCTTCTTTGCAAGAGGAGGGGGACTCCTCTTTAGGGAAAATTGATAAAAGAAATCTCGTTGGTAAAGAAGGAAATGGTCTTACAATTGGCAACGGCGAAGAGGGCGTTTTAAATTATGAACGAAATGAGGGGAAAAAAACGTTGGTCATGCCGTGGCGAAGTTTTTTTAGCGCTATTGTGATCGTCGTTGTATCATTAACTGGACTGCTTTTTATATCAAGTATTCTTCGTAAAAGTTGCTTTAGAAGCTCTAGCGGCTTAATGGAAGTCTTGGATGTGCTACGTTTGGATTCAAGACATGAAATAATATCCTTGCGCTGGGGACAGAGAATTGTCTTGGTTGCGAAATCAGGAGACGGATGGCTCCTATTGTCTGAGCTTTCAGACGAGGAAGACGTTCGTCGTTATTTGGAGAAACACGAATTCCTAAAATTGCAGGAAAGTCAGCGGAATATCGATTTGAGTAAACACATTCTTTGTTTTATTCGTGAAAAGTTTAATCGTTAGTATGTCACTCACTTTAAGAATATTGGCGGCTTCATTGCTATTTTTGGTACTATCTTTAGGAGGCCGACTTGAGACGGAATGCCTGAGTTTTTCTGGAGAGGAGAATGTTAATGTAAATGTTCCTATAGAGTCGACCGGACAAAAGGGAGAGGCTCGGATAGGAATGGGGAAAATGGGCGCAATACCTGACAATTTGCCGGCAGAATCAGGACTAGATGTAGAAGATAACAGTAGCTTTCCAGAGACCGGGGATACGTTCCCTTTTATTTCAACTGAGTTTGAATCATATGGAGAGGGGGAAGGGGAATCTGTTGCTTCTGGAGAGAAAACTGAGAAGGTCGGAAGCTCCGAGAACATGTCTTTGAAACCGGAAGAGGAAAGTCAGAAGGGGACTATCGATTCTTGGATTTGGTCAGACGAGGGATTTTGGGGACGAGATTCCATTGGTTCGTCCGTCAAAACCCTTTTATTTGCGTCAATTTTGCCGTTGGCTCCATCGATCCTTTTAATGACGACGTCCTATGTTCGGATAACGGTGATTTTGTTTATTTTACGGCAAGGACTAGGACTAGGGCAAGTTCCGTCGAATCAAGTTATCTCTACGCTTGGTATTTTTTTGACGTTTTTAACGATGACGTCAGTTTTTACTGAAACATATTCGACGGCAATTGTTCCTTACTCCGACGGAGTCATTTCGAAACAGGAGGCTTTTGACTTGGCTCAAAAACCGATTCGAAAGTTTATGCTAAATCAGATAGAAAAAACGGGAAACGTCGAAATGATAGGGGTTTTTTCGAAGTATATTCCCAGAGCGACTGTCCCGAAAACATATGACGAAGTTCATTGGAAGGCGTTGGCGCCTGCGTTTTTATTGAGCGAGCTGAAAGTAGCATTTTTAATTGGTTTCCAGATATTATTGCCTTTTTTAGTTATCGATATACTTGTTTCATGCGTGCTCGTCGCTACTGGAATGATGATGTTGCCCCCTGCCGTCGTCTCTCTGCCATTTAAGCTAGCGTTATTTGTTGTTGTGGATGGTTGGACGATAGTCGTTAAATCCATTATGGATAGTTTGGTTTACTAGCGCATAGTATCTTGGAATTTATTGATATGGAAATGGTCGACGTTTTATCTTGTCTGAGACAAGGAGTGGAGTTAGCGTTGCTAATTGGTCTTCCTTTACTCTTGACGTGTGCGATTTCAGGAATTCTTATAGGAACGCTTCTTTCTGCGATGCAAATATCAGATCAAACAGCGGTGTTTGTGTGTAAAGTGATAGCTGTCGCCTTGGTTTTTGTATGGTATTTCCCATGGTGCGTGGACAAAATGACTGACTTTTGTACAGATCTGTGGACATGGACAACGAAATAGTATATTTAACTGAGTTATAGTTAACGGATGATGTAATAATAACAGATCATGAATTCCGATGCAAACTCTTGACTGAAGAGAGCTTTTTTTTAGAATCAGCAAAAGTTCCTTACGGGGAAAATGCGTCCATTTGAAAGGCTGTTGGTTTATTTTGTTGTATGTGACAAGAGCGACCAAAGTCTTATTTGCTTTATGCATGAGAAACGCCATGGCCATGTTTGATCCTATATTAAGTCCTCATAATCCTCTTATTAAAAGCGTCATTCGTCTCAAAGAAAGTCGTTTTCGCCGTAGGGAGGAACTTTTTCTCGTGGACGGAATTCGCGAGGTACAACGCGCCTATTCCTCGTCTTTCCAACTAGTTAAAGTGTTCTTTGATTATGACAGCATGATTGGCGGTTGCGCCAAATCGTTCTCAGAAGCTAATTTTTGGGCACAACTTCGGGGGGGCGTTGGAAATTTTTTGAAAAAGTTGGAATCTCAGGGGATTCCGCTAATTCCGACGGCGTCTGCCGCGTTTAATAAAATCGCGTTTGGGGATAGAAATGAGGGAATTGTTGCTGTTGTACGTACTAAAACAATGTTGTTGGAAGATCTGTCTTGTTTCTTAGCAAACAAATATTTAGGAAGTTCCGAGACGTCGTTGCTAGGTGTTCTGGAAGGGGTGGAGAAGCCTGGAAATGTTGGGGCTATTTTAAGAAGCGCTGACGGAGCTGGTGTTGACGCTTTGTTGATAGCGGCTGACGACTATGACGTTTTTAATCCAAACGCCATTCGTGCTAGCCTTGGAGCTATTTTTCACATACCGGTCGTTGTTTCGCCAGCTACAAAAATTTTGGAATGGCTCAGAGAGAACCACTTTCAACGGGTTACTGCTTTGTGCGATGAATCCGTTTCTTACTTGCAACCCGACTATCGGAGACCAACAGCCATTATCTTAGGGAGTGAAGCTTATGGATTGACTCCGGTGTGGTCTACGACCACAGAGATGGATGATCGAGAAGCCTTGTTGACGAAAATTAGGCTTCCAATGTTGGGCGTCGCCGATAGTTTAAACGTGTCCAATGCGGCGGCAGTTTTGTTTTATGAAGCCCGGCGCGTAAGGTCGATTCCTGAACGTGATTGAATTTCGATTCTATTTTATTAAGCGGGAGAAATTTCGATACGGTTGTGAGGCTTGGGAGGCTTCCTGATTTCAATTGGCGCGTGCGCTAAATATCTCTTAAAAAGACTAGTAAATGTTAAATTGCTACCTTTTTTAAGCTCTCGGGAATTTGTGATTTCGTCTATATCTTCTTTGTTTGTATGAAGGTTTAAAAATGAAAATTGGTTTGGTTGGTTATTCGGGAAGTGGAAAAAGTTCTCTCTTCAAATGGTTGAGCGGAGTTGATCCAGATCCTTCGGCTATAAATTCTTCACAATCAGCGATGGTAATGATTCCGGAGCCAAGAATTCAGGCTCTGTGTGAAATTTACAAGCCCAAAAAGGTCACCTATGCCTCCATGGAAATAGTTGATACGCCCGGTTTGAATCGTGATCATACCGGTAACGTTTCGAAGCTTGCTCACTTGCGTGAGGCAGATTATCTCGTTTGCCTAGTTCCTGCTTTCGACGGCGTGAAAATTGACCGGGAAATGCAAGCGTTTAAAGAAGACATGATCTTAGCGGATCTGGAGATTGCTCTTCATCGCTTAGAAAAAATCGACGAACAGCTTAAAAGACATCTACCAAAAGATGATTTGGAAAAGTTGCAAATAGAGAAGGACGCTCTTTCTATTATTAGGAAGCGTCTGGAGGAGGGGAACCCTATTCTTGCCGAAGAAATGTCGGACGATCACTACAAAGCCACCCGTTCTTTCCGCTTTTTGACTGAAAAGCGCGCGATGGTTTTTGTAAATGCAGGAGACGACGAGACAAACTTCGAACAGTATCAGAAATATGCCACTCCTAAAGAACCAGTTCTAGCCGCCTCCTTAGGCTTGGAACTTGAATTAGACAAAATGAGTCCCGAGGAAGCCGCGTTTTTTTGTGAAGAAATGGGGTTGTCAAGAGTTGGACGTGACGGCGTCATTCGAGCTTTGATGGATAACTCGGGACAGATGGTGTTTCTAACAGCTGGAGACAAAGAAGTTCGCAGTTGGTTAATGTCTAAAAACGGAACCGCTCTTGAGGCTGCCGGACGTATCCATTCTGATTTTATCAAGAAATTTATCAGGTGCGAAGTGATCGCCTGCGATGATTTACTAAGGCTTGGCGGCGAGAGGGAGGTGAAGGCTGCCGGTTTAAATCATCGAGAAAACAAGGATTACATTGTTCAGGAAGGCGACGTTTTACTATTCCATATAGCGAGTTGAACCCTTCTAGAGACTATGTGTCCATGATAGTTGGCAGATAAATACGCATACGCGGAGTGTTGTGGAGAATTAGTTACTATGCGAGTTCTCCACTTCCTATTAACTCGTTGCCTTTGTGCTGGTTGTTGGTTTCATGTCGATTGTCGTTAAAACTTATCTCTTTCGTAGTCTTTGGCTTTTTTGACATGAAGCCCATTTTGTTGTTAAATTTTGCTGGGCATTTAAGACGATGATATGACGTAGAGTGTTCAGTAGGATGTATGCTGTAGGAACTTTGCGGTTTCTATGAAGGACTTCTGCGCGCGTGGATTCGATATTTATTTACGAAGGGATGGCTTCTTCCTTTTACGTGGCGCGTTGACGCTGACGATGACCTTATGGAGGTTTCTTCCTGGTCTTGAAAAAGTTGAGAGGAGAGTGACAAATTATGAGCGAGATTAGGATTGTTCAACCTGTTTCTAGAGCAGACAAAAAGCGTTTATTGACTTTCCCTTGGGAAATTTATAAAAACGACCCGTATTGGGTTCCAACACTTCTCTCGGAAGAGAAGGGGCTTTTAGGATTAACCAAAGATCCCTTTTATGATAAAAACTCAATTCAACCTTTCATCGCTTTAAGAGGCAATCGAGTAGTCGGACGTATTGCAGCTATTTTGAATAACGGGCACTTGGAAAGGTATCATGACGGCGTAGGCTTTTTTGGCTTTTTTGAATCTATTGACGATCAAGAAGTTGCTGACGCTCTGTTTTCTGCCGTAAACTCTTGGTTACGGGAAAGGGGAATAAAGACGATTAGAGGTCCGATGAATCCCTCTATGAATCATACCGTAGGATTGCTTGTCGACGGCTTTGATTCGTCTCCTTTTTTCATGATGACCTACAATCCTAGATACTATGAGAAGTTAGTCACGAACGCGGGCTTTGTGAAGTCTCAAGATCTTTTTTCCTTCTGGGGAAAAGTTGAGATGTTGCCGAAGATTCGTGAAAGGTATCTGCATACGGCAGAGATGATAGAAGAGCGTTGTCGTGTGAAGATTAGACATATGGATACGAAACATTTTAGGGAAGATTGCGAGCTCTTTTTAGATCTCTACAACCGTTCGCTGACCAACACGTGGGGGTTTGTGCCTATGTCTGAACGAGAAGTGAAAAAGATGGCTTCTTCCTTGAAGTATCTTATGATCCCAGAGCTTGCCTTGCTGGCCGAGATCGACGGAAGGCCTGTTGGCGTCACTTTTTGCTTGCCTGACTACAATCCAAGAATAAAGGCAATTAATGGAAGACTCTTCCCCTTTGGCTTCTGGAAGCTCCTGCACAATAAGGAAAAGGCCATTGAACGAATTCGTATTATAAGCACCAATGTTCTTCCGGAATATCAGATGACTGGTCTTGGGCTAGTATTACTAAACGCCCTGGTTCCAAAAGCTCTCGAATGTGGCGTACGCGAGGCTGAATTTTCTTGGGTTTTGGAATCAAATCAATATTCTCGAGGAAGTCTAGAAAAGGGTGGAGCTATCTGCAATAAGGTTT
>CAVGEG010000080.1:0-13713 GCA_963628165.1 Paratractidigestivibacter sp.
CTCTTCTTACCCTACAGCCTCCCTCGGAAAGCGTCGCGCAAACGCTCAAACTTTGGCAAACCGACGTCTGCGAAAAGATCTTCGCCGACTCCCCCGCGGGAGAAGAAAAAACAATCCAGCTGAGCTACGCCGCGAACGAATATGAATCGGCTCTCGTCGGCGTCCTCTCCGACTCCGACGTCGAACAAATACAAATTACTATCCCCGATTTGCAATGCGCCGCGGCAAACGCAACGATCGCCGCGGAAATTTTACGCGCGAGAGAGATCGGAACGGTTCATCTTGAAAAAAATACCGACGCATGGCTCACTAAAGATCTCGTCACGCAAAAAGCGCCGTGCGATATGCCCGACGGCTTATACGATCCCGCCCCGTCGCTCTCAAAGCGAACGAACCGAAAGGGATCTGGATTACGCTCTACGCCCCTAAAAGAACGCCTTCGGGAGAGTATCTCGATTCCATCTCCTTAAAATATGGCGAAGAAATCAAAACAGTTCCTATTACCCTCGAAGTATTTCCCATTGAGCTTTCCGACCTGCGCCATTTCTACATGACAAATTAGTGGTTCCCCTACTTCGTGACGTCGCGTCATGGAACGCAAGAGCTAACGGATGAATATTGGGAAATCCTCGAAAATTACTTCCAAAACATGCGCGACCATCGACAAAACGTCGTCCTCTGCGACTGGCGCCCCGGCTATATGGTCAAAGCGACGCGAAAAGCGGATTCTTCATGGCGCTTGGACTTTTCAATTCTCGATCGATTCCTCGACCTTGCGCTAAAGTACGACGTCGTCGACCGACTTGAACTCACGCATATTGGCGGTCTCAACCGCGAAACGCGCAAGATCGAGCACCTCCGCGCATCCGTCTTTGACGAGGCCAAGAACGAGACCGTAACGCTCGAATCGGAAGAATGGCTTCCCCCAGTCATTCACGCGCTATGCGATCATCTACGCGAAAGAGGACTCTTTGAACGCGCGATGATCCACCTCGCCGACGAACCCTATCTCCCCGACATGGACTCGTGGCGAGAAGGCGCTAAAAGACTCCGTTCAATCGAACCGGAACTAAAGATTATCGACGCCGTAGAATCCGTCAATTTCAACGGGCTTCTCTACGTCTGGGTTCCTAAGCTCACACATTTCGATCGACGGCGTTCCGCCTACGAAGCCAGACGCAACCAAGGAGAATTCTGGTTCTACATCTGCAATCAGCCCGTCGGAAAGGCGTATCCCAATCGCTTCATGGATCTTCCCGCCGTACGAACTCGCGTCGTCCACTGGATCAACTATAGCGAGAATCTTGTCGGCTATCTGCATTGGGGTTATAACTACTGGAAAGAAGATCCATTCGAGGTTCCGGCGGACAATCTTCCTCCTGGCGACACGCATATCGTCTATCCCGGAAACAAAAAGCCACTCGATTCGATTCGATGGGAATTGTAGCGTGAAAGCGCCGAAGATTTTGAGCATCTCAAACTTCTCGAGGAAAAGTTAGCCGCCGCCAAAGCCCAGTACGATCCCGATAAAGCGTGGTTCTTCGAACCAAACGCTCGACCAATGAAAATCGCCCGACGCGTCGTCCCGTCCTTGACGGAAACCACCCTCGACTATAACGTCGTCAACGAGGCGTGAAGGAAAATCTTCAACGAAATCAAGAACGTCGACGGCCCCGTCCGCTTGATCGTACGAAGTTTTCCCGAAGATCGAACGACCTCCCATGTCGGCGTCGTCATCTACGAATTCTACGGAATCACGACGCCTGGCGTCAAAGTAACGGTGAACGGCGAGGAAATTCCCGTCTCGGAAGACGGTTTCTTCGGAAAAGCGTTTTGGAAGTGGGAAGAAGATCACGTCTTTGAATTTGTCGCGACGCTTGGAGACGACGTCGCCCAAACGACGCGCGTCTTTAAAGCGCTCAACTAATCGTCGTCTATCACGGCGCGAATTCCACGTTCGCGCCCTTTTCCCCTCTAAGTGAAGGAGTCCACCAATGAAACGCTTTCGCGCGCTCTTGTCGTCGATCCTTGCGTTCGTCGCCGCGATCGGCGCGGCGCAACTTCCGGCGCAAACGCTCGACCTATGGCAAACGGACGTCTGTGAAAAAATCTTTCCAGAAACGCCCGTCGGCGATCAGACGTCAATCCAAATGCGTTGCGCCGCCAACGAATACGAATCCGCTCAGATCGGTCTTCGCGCCGACGCGCCCCTTGCCGATCTGGCGGTCAAAATCTCCGATTTACGTGCCGAAAACGGGGACGCCGTTATCTCTGCCGAGAATCTTCGCGTACGTAAAATCGACACGGTTCCCCTACTCCACAACACGCCGGGCGCCGATCCGATCCTTACGCGTAAAGCGCCATGCGACATGCCCGATATCCTCAACGACTTCTCGACCCTTACCCTTGAACCGAACGTCTCGCAAGGGCTGTGGATCACCCTCCGAGCCCCCAAGGGAACCGCTCCGGGACAGTACCAAGGGACGCTGTCGGTTGAAGGAACGAATTTCAAAAAGGAGATTTCCGTCTCTCTTGAAATCTATCCCTTTGAACTCCCCGAGAAGCCTTCTCTCTACATGACCAATTGGTGGAATCCTTACAACTCGGCTCCGCGCGCTGGGGTGGACTGCTTTTCCGAAGAACATTGGCAGATTCTCGAAAATTATATCCGCAATATGGGGGAACATCGTCAGAACGTTCTCATGTGTTTCTGGCGTCCCGGCGAAATGGTCAACGCGGCTCTTAAAAAAGACGGAACGATGACCTTCGACTACTCCAATTTAGACCGACTTATCGACTTAGGGCTAAAATACGGCGTTCTTGACCGACTCGAGCTCTCCACCGTCGGGTATATCAATCGCACGGAAAACAGGGTGGATCTCGTTCAGGCGCACTTCTACGACGAAGCGCAGGAAAAACGCGTCGCGCTCGACTCGTCTGTCTGGCTTAAACCCGCTCTTACCGATCTTTGCCGCCACCTGCGCGAAAAAGGTCTTTTCGAACGCGCGATGATCCATGTCGCCGACGAACCCTTCCTCGATCAAATCGACGATTGGCGCGCTAAATCGCAAGAGCTCCGCGAGATTGAGCCGGAACTCAAGCAAATCGAAGCGATCGAAGGCGTCTATTTCGAAGACAGACTCGACGTCTGGGTTCCAAAACTCACTCACTTCGACCGATGGCGAAGCGCTTATGAAGAGCGTCGAGACAAGGGAGAGTTCTGGTACTATATCTGTTGTCATCCATTCGGGCAAATTTACCCCAATCGCTTCATGGATCTGCCGGGAGCGCGCGTTCGCTCTCTCCACTGGATCAACTATTCGGAAAATCTCGTCGGATATCTGCACTGGGGTTACAATCAATGGCAAGGCGATCCTTTTGGCCCGCCGACAAAGGATTATGGCCCTGGCGACACGCATGTCGTCTACCCTGGAGAAAAGGGCCCAATCGACTCGATTCGCTGGGAGATTCAGCGAGAAAGTCTCGAAGATTACGAGTATTTGAAGTTATTGGAAGAAAAGACCGCCGCGTTGAAAGCGACCTATCCAGCGGAGAAAGTCTGGTTCCTCGATCCTAAGAGCCGATCGATGGAAATTTCGCGACGCGTCGTCCCCTCGATCGCGAAGTCGACGACCGACTATCGCATCGTCAACGAAGCTCGTCAAGAAATCGTCAACGAAATCAAGAACGTCGACGGTTCGGCGCGTCTCGTTGTTCGCACCTATCCGGAGGATCGCGCGACGATCTATAACGGGCCGAACGTTATTGAAATCGTCGGCGTTACGACTCCTGGCGCCGAAGTAACGATCAACGGCCAGCGGATCACCGTCTCGGAGGACGGTTTTTTCGCGCAAGATCATTTCTTGAGTCCTGGAGAACAAACGTTCGAATTCGTCGCGACGATCGACGGGCAAACCGCCAAGACGACGCGAACGTTTTACGTTAAAGAAACGCTCTCCGAAATGAGCGAATGATAAATATCCATGAACGCGCGCGCTTCGTCGTCTGGGATGAGGCGCCCGTCATATCGCGCCGTGAGACTTAGTCGACCGGCGTATGTGAGCGCGACGACCGCAAGAGACGTTTTATAGCGAATCGGCGAAGTCGCCTCGATCCCGTCCAATCGCGCCGTTCCCCAAAAAACGCGCCCTTCCGAATCGCGCGGGAGCGGCGAGTTATCAAGAATCCGTCCAAGGTTCGACAAAACGGCGCTCGTTCTACAGGTCGGCATTTTGAGAAACATTCTCAAGGATCCCGGAAAAGCATGAAGCGCTTCCAAGATCAACAGAAAATTGTAGCGTTGCTCCTTCTCTTTCACCCAGCGCATCTCTTCCGCAATACTCTTCAGGACGACTTCGCGACCACAGACTAGAGCTCGACGCTGTCTATTGAGAAAAACCGTCGACACAATATTCGCCAAAGGCGATCCCTCATGACGCGCCGAGCGCATATTGATCGGCGCCATAACGCGTAGGAGTCCTCGACGCTCGTCCCCCTTCACTTTCCGGAGCCATTCTTCGAGCGCGAGAAAATAATCGCAAAGGAGCGCGTCGTTAACGGTCACGCCGCTCTTTTTCGCAAGCCGAATATAGGCGGACGTTTCATCGGGCGAAAGAGTCAACGTTCGCGCAGAAGGATATCCAGACTCCAGGCCCATCTTAGAAAACGGAGGCGTGGGGATGAGAGGACGCGGAAAGCGGAACGCAAGGCGTCGTGTGGAACGCCACGTGTGCCAATAGTTTCGGTAGTACGCGCGGCGATTCCAGCCGACCGGGTATCGCTCCTTCAGAACCTCGTCGTTGAGCGCGGGAAGGCGCGTCTCTGGAGAAAGTCCGCCGACGCTTTTCGCGTAGAGCGTCGACCAATCGTTGATAAAGAAAAGTATCCCCATTCCGTCGGAGACGGAGTGATGGAATTGCAACATGAGTCGCGACCAGTTCTCGCGTTTCGAATCATAGTAACAAACGCGCAGGCCGGGCTCGGATAAGAGATCAAGTCGGCGAACGTTCGGAAAGCCGCTCGCGTTAAACGCGTCGGGGTTTAAATCGACGTCGATATATTTGATCTCGGGAAGACGACGCGTCGGAACCCAGAAGAAACGCGCGAATCTACGCTGAGCGCGACGCCGAAGGAGCGGATGACGTTTGATCGTCTCCAATAGCGCGTCGCGCGCGAGAGCCCAATCGAGCCGTCCGCTAAAGTTCAACACAAAGACGGGATCCATCGGATACTCGGGCGTGTCGTCGAGAACCATATACTCCTCGAAAAGCGAGAAAGGCTCGCGTTCAGAAGATTCGCCCGCGACGCCTCTCGTCGCGTCCGTATGTTCCGCACCTGCGTTTAACATAAACGTCCTTCCACAAGTTAGGTCGAGGAAGGCGTTGCGTCTCCTTCCTCTGCGGTCGTAGAATACTGAAAATATCGATCAAAGAAGTCCGAAGACGCGTCGACGACGCGTAGCGTCGGGCCCTCGTCAAAGACTTTCCTCTCTTCCTCGTCGCGCGCGCCAAGCGTCACGACAAAAAAGGCGGCGTCGCGCGGGACGCGGCTCATAGCGGCGCGTAAAACGTCCGCGAAACGATCGTTCTCCGTCGGAGTCGCAATCGCCAAGCGCGAAAGGATTCGACGCGCGGAACCCCCGCTAACAATCTCGTTCACCTCGTAAGCGCTCGACGTATCCTTAGCCTCGGAACCAACTTCGTCGGCGTTGAGCGCAAAATAGAGGCGCATGTCGTTCGTGGAACGGTTCCGCGAGAGAGTCGCGACGAAGGAAATCGCCTTTTCGACGATCTCATAGAGCTCTTCGCGTCTCTCGACGTAACGTGGCGCGTACAAATCGAGAATGATCGCGATGGAGCTCGTCTGACGTTTCGCAAATTCTCTCGTCTGCAAGCGCTGGCGTTTCGCCGTCGCGCGCCATGCGATCATACGGCTCGTATCCCCAGGTCGCCAGTCGCGGATCGCGACCGTTTCGTCGGGCGCGCGCGACACGGCGTTTCGCGTCGTCTCCGCCTCTTGACATTCGCGGCCCGCATAGGCGCGCCATTCGTCCGTCACGCGTCCAAGACGCGGAAAGACGAGTATTTCGTCCGCCGCCGTTTCGCGACGCGCGCTACGGAAAAAACCCAACGGGAAGCGCGTCGAAAGGGTCAAACTCGCCATGCGTCGCGCTCCTCTACTCGCCATGACTCCCGCGTAAAACGCCTTAATCGTTTTATTTGCGCCAATTTGCGGAAAATAAACGACGGGACGGAGCGTCTCCTTTCCGGGCGTTTCAGGGGCGCTAGACGCAGTATTCCTTTTATCGGACGTCGGTTCATGCGCGTCGCTCTTTTTTTTGCGTTTTTTATCTCCCTTTTTCGGCTCGTCGGACGACGCGTTCGACTTCGCCTTGACGGGGTTCTGAAATCGAGGATCCTCCTCCTCCCATTCGTCCTGAACGACGACTCCCCACGAGGGAACGCGGCGTTCTTTCGAATCGAGTTCGATTTCCACGTAAAAGGGTTCCCCGGCGTAGATCGACGAAGGGAGGCGACGCTTTGCGGTAAGCTTTCTCAGATTGCGAGATCCGCTAAAGTAATCGAGTAAAAGAAAACCAACCATGAAGGAACTGAACGCCAACAGAAGATTGACGCCGCGAAGCGCGGCGCTCAGAATCATCAAAACCGTCGCGGCAAGCACGGGAATAGCGTCCTGGAAGAGGGTCGTCTTCACGACCTCCGTCTTAGGGACGGATAAATTCGCGCTTTTCTTCCGTCTAAAGATGCGAGATAACGACATAGGCGCTCCAAGAATTCACAAGAGAATCACGACGTCGGCGCGACGTCCGGTTCTTCGATGCGAAGAGTCGATACGACGCGACTCAACGCGTCCGCAAGCTTATCCGCCGCTTGCAACTCTTCCTGTTTAATCTTATAAACGTCAAGCGCGGCGGAAGGTTTCTTCATCGTGGCGCCAAAAAAAGCGCCCAGGGAACGCGCAAAACTCTGATTGCTCGCCACGACCTTCTTCGCCTCGCGACTAACGCCCGTCGCCTTCGACAACTCATACGTCGCGCGAAGCGTTAAGAAAGGAACGCCAAACTCGGCGCAGAACTCCGCGACGCCAAGCGCTTCGTGATCGTAAGCGTCCCCAAGCTCGCAGATCTCCGGCGCGGGGCGTCCCGAATCGAGACTGATAAGGCGACCGGTGCGAAAACGCGCGAGAAACTCAAGTTCTTCGGGAGCGGATTCAGGAACGCGTTCTTCGACTTTGACGGGAGCGCAAACGAGAGCGCCTTCGACTTCAGGGTCGGCGCCGGGGGCGACTGTCGCGTCGGGTTCGGTCGCAGGCGCGGGAGCGATCGCGACTTCGGCGCAAGGCTCTGCCGTGAGCGCTTGAGGCGCGTCCTCCGACGCGACGGTCGGTCGTGCAGGCGCGTTTAATTCAAAAACCGAACCGTCTTCGCGCAATATCCTTTCGGGAACGAAAATCACGCCGTTTGTAAGCTCAGGGTTGAGACTCTTAGCGAAACCGATCGACGCGACCCGAGAGGGACGGAAAATGCGCAAGAGCGCGGTCAGCCCGTCGCGCGTTCCTTGAAATCCGTTCCCAGATTCGACGATCGCGAGTCGACGTCCGCGGAGCTTGCCGTAATAAAGCTTGAGCGAACCGATCTTCATCGACTTGGGCGTACCCATCTTATCGAGCAGTCCGACAAGCTCCGCTTTCGTCGCCGCGATCACGCCAAGTTCGACGCGCCGAAATTCCGCTTCGATCACTCGATTCGTCTTAAATGCGCCTTTGAAGAGCGCCCCTTCGTAATTTCCGAGGTCTCCCGACGCCATCCGCGCTTTCATTTCCTCTATTACCGCCTGTTCGGCGCGTTCCGCGGTCTGCGCGACGATCCAGTTCACCAGATAACGCCCTAAAAAAGGGGAAGGGATCATGATTGCTCCTTACGACTCAACAAGGGGGGAAAATAAAACAGAAAACGGCGAGAGGACGCGTCATTCAAGCGTCGAGACAAGCGCGGCAATCTCGGCGGCGATTTCCTCGACGCCCTTCCCTTCCGTCGAAACGACGATCGTCGCCGCGGCGCCGTAAATCGGAGAACGCGCCGTAAGAACCGTCTCAATCTCGTCGACCGCGCTCCGCCCGCCGATAAGGGAAGGACGATTCGACGCGGTTCCCGCGTCGCCAAGCATGCGTTTCGCGATCGTCTCCACCGACGCGGTAAGCCACACGACGTGCGCATGTTTTTTCAAGAGCGCGCGCGTCCCGTCGCGAAGGGGCGCTCCGCCGCCGGTCGACAAGATCAGCGCTTCGGGAGACTCCAAGAGCTCCTTCATTACCTCCGCTTCAAGATCTCGGAAATACTTCTCGCCGCGTTCGCTAAAGATCGTCGCGATCTCCTGACCCGCGCGCGCGACAATCTCCGCGTCCGTATCGACGACCTTGACCCCGTAACGTCGCCCTAGAAGCGCGCTCACCGTTGATTTACCGACCGCACGATACCCGATAAGCGCGATCTTATTGCGTAGAGGGTTCTCCATGAAAAGGCCTGCAACAACGCCGATAGAAAGAAAACGCGCGAAAAATCGCGCTCATTCAAACGAAGAGCGGCGCCTCGCAAAACAAAATGGAAGCGTCGCTATTAACTTTTCGTTGAAAAACGAACGTATTAGATCAGTTCTCCGCCGCGTCCTTCTTCACAAAATCGGCGAACGCAGAAAGGATCGTACGCGTTACCTTGCCGGGCTTGCCGTCCCCAATCTCGCGTCCGTCGACGCACACGACCGGGATCAATTCCGCCGCGCTACCGGTAAGGAAGCATTCGTCGGCAGTGTAGACGTCGTGACGAGTGAACGCCGTTTCGGAACATTCGAGGCCGAGCTCGCGGCAGATCTCAATCACGGAGTTGCGCGTGACGCCTTCGAGAATGCACGCGTCGATAGGCGGAGTACGGAGTTTGCCGTTCTTCACGACGAAAATATTGTCGCCGGTGCACTCGCAAACGTCTCCCTTATGGTTGAGCATGAGCGCTTCTTCGCAACCCGCGTAATAAGCTTCGGTCTTCGCCATGATGTTGTTCAGATAGTTGAGCGACTTGACGCGCGCGTTGAGAGAGTCGGAAGGATTGCGAATCGTGCTCGCCGTAACGATCTTGATCCCCTTCTCATAGAAGTCGGCGGAGTAAAGGGAAAGAGCCTGCGCGATCACGATGACCTGCGGGTCGTGGCAAAGATGGGCGTCGAGACCGAGCGTTCCCTCGCCGCGCGTCACAATGAGACGAATGTACGCGTCGGTGAAGCCGTTCGCTTTGACCGTCGCGTAAACCGCGTCGACAACTTCATCCTTTGTCATCGGAATCTTAATGTCGAGCGTTTTCGCGGAATCCCATAGACGGTCGATATGCTGCTTACAGCGGAAGATCTTGCCGTTATAAACGCGGATTCCTTCAAAAAGACCGTCGCCATATAAAAAGCCGTGATCGAAAACGCTGACTTTCGCGTTTTCTTGATCCACCAACTGACCGTTCATAAAAATCTTGATAGACATAACAAATTCGCCTTTCGATCATATTCTCAACGCGGGTACGCGCGACGCGTCATGCGAGGCGGCGTCGATATGCTCACGCCTTCCCATCGTCTCGTTTTATTGTAACATAGAACGTCGGTTATGACAAGTTCCCCCATTCCCCTCTCGGATCATTCTCCTATTTCAACTTTTCTTCGTGCACGACTTGACCGTCGACGATACGTATGGCGCGATCCGCGTCGCGCGCCTGACTCATATCGTGCGTCACCATAACGACGGTCAACTTCTTTTCGTCGTTAAGGCGGCGCAGAAGTTCGAGAACGTCCGCGGACGCTTTAGAGTCGAGGTTTCCCGTCGGCTCGTCCGCGAGGAGCAAGCGCGGCCCGGCGATGAGCGCTCGCGCGATCGACGCGCGTTGCATCTCCCCGCCTGAGAGTTCGTTCGGACGATGACGCAGACGATGCGACAGTCCGACAAGATCGAGAAGATCCTTTGCCTCGCGGACGTACTCGGAGCGACGTCGCATATATTTGAAGACGCCGTCGCGAATCATGAGAGGCGTTAGGACGTTTTCGAGGGTCGTCATCTCGGGAAGGAGATGATAGAACTGGAAAATCATCCCGATGAAATGATTGCGCAAAAAGTCGCGCTGACTCAACGGAAGGTTGTCGATTCGCTGTCCGTCAAAGTAGATGGAACCCGCGTCGGGAATATCGAGCGTTCCGAGAAGGTGTAGAAGCGTGCTTTTACCCGATCCGCTCTGTCCGACGACGGCGAGAAACTCCCCTTCGTGGACGGTCAGATTGACGCCTCGAAGGACGGGGACGATATTCTTCCCCATGGCATAGCCTTTGTAGAGGTCGGAAACGACCATAATCTCGGGGCGCGCGCTTCGGGAAGCGTCGGGACGCGAAGGAGACGACTCGGCGGGAGACGCGGAGACAGAAACGCGACGCGGAGACGTCGGAGGCGCTTGCGGGTCTTGCGCGGGTTCGAGGACGTCGCGTTCAACGTCGGAAGGCTGATCCGAGCCGGAAGCGGTCGCGTCGGACTGTTGAGGTTCGGGCGTCGACGCGGAATTTGGGGCGGTTTCGGGCTCGCCAACGAGTTCGCGACGGAGGTTGCGCAACGCTGGGCTGACTTCGCTCATGCGTTCTTTTGGGGCGTTGGAGACGCGTAATTTGCGCAACGCTTCGGCGCGATCATTGGGCGCGACGCGGGTCGGCGTCTCCTCGGAGACGCGCGGGTCGGCGCTTGGCGCGGCAGGGGGCGCGGCGGGACGGCGCCTGAGGGACGCTAAAATTGCCGCGTCTTTGGTTCTCGATTCGTCGTTATTCATCTGTTTTGGTAATCCGCTGTGGGGGAATTCGGCAAGTCAAAGTCGAAGAGGAATTGAAACAAAACGAAGGGGCCCGAGGGGGCGGCCCGCGTCAAACGCGAAGCGTGTCGACGGGCTTGAGCCGCGCGGCGCGGATCGCGGGGATGACGCTTGCGCCCGTGGCGACGAAGAGCGCGCCGACGTCGATCCAGAAGACTGTCCACGGGTCGACGATCGCGGGGACTTTGGAGAACATGTAGATGGTGGGATCGAAGACTTCGTGTCCCATGAGTCGCGAGAGGAAGTCGGCGACCTCTTGGAGGTGCGCGATGAACCAGAACGCGAGGAGCATGCCGAGAGACGTCCCCACGACGCCGAGCGCAAGCGCGTAGAAGAGGAAAATCTGGAGGATCCCCGCTCCGCTGGCGCCGAGAGACTTGAGAATCCCGACGTCGCGACGCTTATCGACGACGATCATATAGAAGATCGCGAGGATGCAGAACCCCGCGCCGCCGCAGGAGAGGAAGAGGACGACGTTGAGGAGGGAGAGTTCCGTCGCGACCGCGGCGAGGGTTGTCGCCTGCTGATCTTTCCATGTCTCGACGTAGTAGAGTTGCTCGGGAAACTCGGGGCTTTCGCTGAGGCGATCGCGGAGATCTTCGATCCTAACGCCGGGCTTAGCTTTGACGAGGAGTTGCGACGCCATGCGCGTTCCGTCGGGAGCGATCATGCGACGCAGTTCCTGAAGTTTTTCAATCGGTACGAACACGAAGCTATCGTCGTATTCGGCCATATTGCACTCGTAGAGGTCGACGATAGTGAAACGATCGTAGACGATAGACGGGAGCGAGTTTTCGGCGGCGGCGGCGAGGAACGAGAGGGTCACGTCAGCGCCGGGGAGCGTCGAGAGGGACTCTCGAATCTCTTCTTTGCCCGTTTGAGGATTGAGATGGCGCCGACGCATTCCGGAGATGGTTCCAACGCCGAGAATCGCGCCGGTTTCCTGGGTAGTTTCTTTATCGCTTTCAACGTTAAAGGCGTCGAGACCGTCGAAGGGGGTGCCGATGAGGAGATCGGGGGCGGCGGGAGCGGAATCGAACGCGTCGCTTGCGGCGTCGGGCACGTCGTCGAGGCGAGCCGGCGCGACGGGCGTATCGGTGGGAAGCGACGTTGTATTTGGATCGAGGCCGACGGCGGGAGTTGGGAGTTCGTTGGGATCGACGGAGGTGGCGACGGAAGCGAAGCCGGGATCAACCGCGGAAGGATCGGCTCCAGGCGCGTCAAGAGGGGCGTTCAGATCGGGAGCGGTGTTGACGGGGGACGCGTCGGAATCGAAATCGGCGTCGGGAACGTCGTCGTAGACGGGGGGGGCGGGGAGGTTGGCGAGTACGGCGGCATAGGGATTCGCGTTGGGGTCGTCGACGGCTCCGGACGCGGGGTCGCGGGAGTAATCGACGACGGAGGCTGATTCGGGCGCGGAGTCGGGCTTGCGCGACTGTTCGTAGATTTCGCGACGGCGTTCCTGCTCTTCACAGCGGAATTTCTCATATTTGGCGTCGGCGCGTCGCTTCTTCCACCCGGCCTCGGCGAGACGCGGACGGACGGTTCCATCTTCTCCGAAGAGGGGGTTGCGGGCGTCGTACCCGTCTTCGCGAAGATCGAAGGAGAGTTTCGCGCGGTTTGCGGGATGTTGGAGATAGCGGGAAATCGCGGTGACTTTCTCGTTGGTCGCCGCGTCGATACCGACGAGCTGAACCTGACGAGTAACGACTTCGCCGCCGTTGTATTCGTAGCTAAGGAGACCGGGAGTCGTCACGGTCGGGGTGACGGCTTCGACCATATCCCCGGCGATTTTATAGACGTCGCGAATACGCGAATCGACGTCGTCGAACCCGCGCAGGCTCGACCGCGAGCTGATCGTAACGTCGGAGAGAGCGCCGTGGATGCGATTCTCCATTTCGCGACTAAACCCGAGCATAATCGCGTTGACGACCATCATAATCATCACGCTAATCGCCACGCCCCCGACGCTCAAAAGCGCTATGCGACGCGTCAGCAAATAGCGCCATATCAACAACAATTTATACATATCTTCCCCGTCCCCTCCAGAGAACCAGCGCGTTTAAGCGCGACTCGACTACGCCCCCTTTGCACGCCAAAGAAGGACTCCTTTATACAATACCACAAAATACCGACGCGACGCAATTGGTATTTTGGGAAAAAAACGGGGTTTTTGCGCGAGAATTCTCTCCGCAAGGTATTCGAAAGAGAGGAAAACGCGCTTTATCGACAACGCGTCCCTTCTTCCGATAACTTGCCTTATGAGAGCAGAGGTAACTCAAACACCGTTTGCATCGCCGAGCAACTCCCCTTCGATATTCCTGAGTCGTGGGAATGGGCGCGCTTGGGAAATATTTGTATTAAGATAACAGATGGAACGCATCATTCGCCCCCAAATTCTGCTGTCGGAGATTTTCCGTATATTACGGCAAAAAATATCAAAGACGACGGTGTTTCTTTAGACAATCTTACGTATGTAACGAAACAAATTCACGAAGAGATTTTTAATCGTTGTAATCCTGAAAAAGATGACGTTCTCTTAATCAAAGATGGAGCTACAACAGGAGTTGTCACCGTTAATAACTTATCACAACCTTTTAGCATGCTTTCTAGCGTTGCCTTGTTGAAGTTAGCACCACAACAAGATCCCTGGTTTTTGGTTTACGCACTGCGTTCAGACAACATTTTTCAAAAGATACGTAAGAACATGAAGGGAACGGGGATTACACGTGTGACGCTAAAACAAATTGAACAATTTCTCATTCCCATTCCGCCCCTAGCTGAACAGCGACGCATCGTCGCGAAAATAGAAGAAC
>CAVGEG010000081.1:0-11053 GCA_963628165.1 Paratractidigestivibacter sp.
TCACCTTTTCCATTCTTTTTTCAAAGATCTCGTTGCTTTCAAGCGCTTCGTTGCACTCGCTACAAGCAACGGATATAAGTATACCGAGCCTTTCAGAAACACAAGAGGGTTTTTCAAAATTTTTCATTTTCGCCACCCTCCCCTAAACGTCAACAATGTACACAGCTCCTCGTCTTGATCCTAGATCAACGCCTCGCATGAACGTTCGGTATTCCTCATATATCTCGTTCGTTTTTTCATTCACCTATCGATCCTTCAATCTTTGCCTTTTCAACCCTAAATCGTTAATCATGTTTGTTACTGAGTTTTCCCTTGATATAATATATGGATCTTTACGACAGTCCTTTCAACAATAGGTGGGAACTCATGAAATTGCTTTTAAAACTCTTTTCTTCAGCGCTTCTGTCTAGCTTACTCCTTGTGTTGCCTCAGTATTCCAACGCAAATGAACGTGTTCTCGTTGTCGGAGACAGTATCACGGGACATTCGATGAATCTTCCTTACGGTTATGCCAACGAAATCCGTAAAATTTTGAAAGACGAATCGAAAGACATTGACTTTATTCCTCTTGGCGGAAGCGGACAAACTATTTTTAGCTGGCGCCACATTATCAGCAACTCTTACGAGAATAACCAGCGTCTCGATATTGCCGGTATCATGGTTAAAGAAGAATTTGATCGTGGAGCGGACGTTATTTTGGTTCATCTTGGTATGAACGACGCCCTTCAACCTTCTATCCCCTATTCAAAAGATGGGCTGAAGAGCTGGAAACAGGGATACACGTCACTAGTTCAAGAGCTAAAAAAGCGGGTTCCTAACGTTTCGAAGATCATCCTAACGCCCCCAACAATGTTGACGGAAAATCCCTATGACTTTAAGAACGCTCTGATGGATCAATTCTCAGAGATCATCCGTGAAGTAGCAGCCGAAGAAAATTGCGAATTCTACAATTTGCGCGATGATTTTAAAGAAGCTTTTCTCAACGCGCGTCTTCAAAACCCTGACTGCCACATCACTCTCGACTTTGTTCATCCCAATGAAATTGGTCATCAGGCGATGAGTTGCTCATTCCTACAAGCTCTCGGTCTCTCAGACGTCGCTGAGAAATACTATAATACCAACTTGTCTTCTCGTTTGAAGGAATCGGAAGCTCCAAGCGCAGCCTTCTTTGTATGCGACGTTCCTTTAAAAGAGAACTTTTCCACTTTCGACAAAACGAGTGAAGTTGTCGTCCCAATTGAAATTCGAGGAGTTCTAAACAACCTCTCCTTGAACGACCTCCAAATTTCAAGCGATTCGATTAAACTCGTTAAATCGTCTTCTCCTTCTGATGAAGAAGTTCTCATTTCGATGGAAACCCCTCTCAACAAACTTCCCGCGACTGTAACGATCAAAGCGGGAAACAAGGATCAAACGATACTCGTCAACGCTCCCTATTTCGTCTCGACAGGATTCGCCTTTGAAGGTTATCCCAATCCTGAGGGATTCCCCAAAGAAAAAGCCAACACAGAGATAGACCAAGCGGCGCTGAAGGGCGAAAACCCGTTAACTGGCGAGTTTTCCTACCCCTCTTCCAACACCCCTGTTCAATGGTATTGCAGTTTCCCCACTTTTGATAAAACAGGCGACAAAAACCCCAACGCGCTCGACATTGCAGCGCTACAACCTTCCAATGCGTTCGACGCCGCTTATGCAGTGCGTTTCGTTATGAGTCCTCGTGACCAAAAAGCTACCCTTAAACTTAACTCGGAGGGATTCAGCACTACGGCCATCGAAAAGATTTACCTGAACGGAAAAGAAATTTACTTTGATTGTCTCTCCCCTCGGCACATTAAAGCCCAAGATCAGGTAGAAGTTGAACTTAAAGAGGGATTAAACATTCTCGTCTCTCGAATCGACCACACCTATTGGCAGTGGGCCGTATCCTTCTCCTTCGAAAATGCCGAGGGATTGACCTTCTAAGAGAGCTACTTTGCGGCGCCCTCAACGGCGTCGACCATTAGTTGACGCCGTTTTTGGTATAGCCTCGCCACAGAAAAATAAGAATGTATCCTCGTCAAAATTAGGGCTCCAGGGTTCTTCTTATTCTTGTCTCTTATAATCCACGAAATATTGATTATGGAGCAAAGAGATTAACCTAGACCTTCACTCTTAACAACTCCGATCAAATAAAATCGCTTGGATTCAAAACTCGTTTCGCAAAGAAGTAGCTATTCGAAACGATCAAACCTTCTCAATACCATCATCGTTAGTTTTCTACCGAAATAAAATATGATATAATGAGATCATATATTGCTCTTTATCAAAACCTTTTAACACTATAGAGGGTAGAAATGAAAACGGCATATCGGCTGTTTGCCTTTGCAACACTCCTATTCGTCATTATAGCGACGCCAGCTCATGCCGACAATCAACGCCATAAAGCGCGCTTATGTTCCAACTGTGCGTTTGGATCTAAGGTTCAAAATTGCGTTAAATGCAACAAGTGGGCTCCAAGTCAGTATACCGTCGCCTACATATGCGACTCGTGCGCCTTTGGATCCAAATCGCAATATTGCGTCAAATGCGGTAAGTGGGCTCCGAGCCACTATACTGACGCCAGGTTATGTAGCAATTGCAGTTTTGGGAGCAAAAAGAACAATTGTGTGAAATGTGGTAAGTGGATTCCCTGAGATAACGCCAGCTTTATCACAAACTGCTCAATGTTCAATGTTTTACGATCAACTTAATCGTTTTTGAGAATTGGTCAGCGATATGAGCAATTACACCGAACCCCAAGAAACCATCCGTCAAAAATCTTTCTTGGACTCTTTGAAGGTATACTTACGCGAGTTAGTAATTACGGATTACAGGACGTTTATCATTCTGATTTATGCGGCGTTGGCGTTGACGTTCTGGAAATATATTCCTCTAACGCCTCATTTCGCAGATCCTGAAACGGGGAAATGCGTCTTTTCATTTGGAGGAAATCAACTGTCGCAACCTCTGGCAGGAAATATTGATTACAACATCTTAGACTACCTATGGAACGCACGGAAGCTTTGGGGCGCTCTGCTATTATTGGGACTTGGGCCGGCTTTAATTATCAAATTTGTCTTTAAGGAATCATTAATTGATTATAGTCTTGCCCCTCGTTCTTGGAAGGTACTACTTCATCTCAGTCTATGTTTCATTCCTATATTTCTCGTCGTTGGATGGTGTAGCGGCTATACGCGAGCGTACTATTCAGTCTATCCGTTCAATCCATTTGCCGGGGTCTCCTGGGGCGCGCTAATCACCCACTCCGTTTTCTATTTTTTCCTCTATTATTTGCCTTGGGAATTCATGTTTAGAGGTTTCATGCTTCTTGGTTTATCAAGAACCTTGGGTGTGGGTCCGGCAGTTTTAATACAGGTTCTAGCGTCGTCGATGTTACATTATGGACATCCCCTTCCAGAAACGCTTGGCTGTATTGGCGGCGGGTTGCTCTGGGCGTTCTTTGTCTTGAGAACAAGATCGATATGGGCTGGCTGGTGGCAACATGCCCTACTTGGCATAGCTCTAGACTGGAGTCTAATCATCAACGCATGTTAGGGCCAATTAGCGCGACAGTAATGGAAATCTTCAGATAAACAGTCCTAAAATTAAGGAGCAGATATGCAGTATCGATCCATTGGCGGCACAGAAATAAACGCCTCCGCCGTAGTTCTTGGAACATGGGGAATGGGCGGCTGGATGTGGGGAGGATGCGACGACTCTTTAGCGGAACGCACGATCCTAACGGCTTTAGACGCCGGAATTAATATTATTGACACTGCGCCAATTTACGGCTTTGGACGGTCGGAAGAAACCGTTGGAAAAGCCTTACAGTCTCGACCCAGAGATGAAGTCGTCATTGCTTCCAAATGCGGTCTATATTGGAATTATTCTCCATTGCCTCCTAATCTAGGCGAATGGCATTGTTATTCAAACGACCAAGGTCTTACAGAGACCCTAGAAAAATACGCCGTCTATCGTTGGCTTCGTCCCGACGTCATAAGACAAGGTGTAGAAGATAGTTTGAGCCGTCTTAAAACCGATTATATTGACCTCATGCAAGTACATCATGTCAGCGATCGAACAACACCTATCGCCGATACGATGGGAGAACTTGAAGAACTGAAGCGCGAGGGAAAAATTCGTGCTATCGGCATTTCAAACGCCTCGAAATCGCAACTTTTGGAATACGCGTCTTGCGGCGATCTCGACGTCGATCAGGAACGCTACTCAATGCTGGATCGAACCGTTGAAAAGAACGGCGTGCTTGACGTCTGTAAAGAAAAAGGCGTCTCCTTTTTTGCCTATTCACCGCTAGAGAACGGGCTTCTTACAGGAAAGCTTTTGCCCGACACGATCTTCAAGACGGGCGATTTGCGCTTGAACACCCCTCTGTTCTCCAAGGAGAACATTGCGCGAGTTAACACGGCGTTGGTTCGAGTCGCGGAAATCGCGGGGCGCTTTGGTCTTAGCGTCGCGCAATTTTCCGCGGCATGGGTTTTGGCCCGTTATGAAAAAGCTTTTGTTCTTTGCGGTTCGCGTAGTCCCGAGCATGTGCTGGAGAATGCGCTGGCAGGGGGAGCCTCAATCGATTCAGACTCTTTGGAGGAAGTTGACGCGATACTGGAAGAGTTTCATCTTCTAAAATAGTATTGGAGACTAAATTCTTTCGTTTACCAAAAGAGGAACGTTCCTGACAAACGTTCCTCTTATTTGTTCCATTGAAATTAAGCGGCTTCAACCGGCAATCCGCAAAGATCGTCGTTGTCCTGCGACGCTTCGACGCGAACGCATTTCCAGATCGCGAATTATTTCTTCAGCAATCGTCACAGCCATCGCCGCGCGTTTTCCTGGAACCACCGACTCCTGTCCGCGCAAAATCGAAGAAACAAAGTTCTGCATTTCAAGAGAAAGAGCGTCAAATGGTTCGTGAACCAAATTGACCGTTTCATACTCTTCCTTCATGAAAGAAGGAACGCGCGAAGCCATTTCGTTAAGCGTCACAGCGCTTGGAGCAAAGGCGCCTTCCAAGACTTCTTTTTTCGGTCGCACCAACTGCGCAGTCCTCGCACCGAAATCAACGTGAACCGTTTTGCTCGCGGCCTGTATCGTCATCTGGCGAATAGCGCTTTGTTCAACTCGCGACGCCTTCAGACGCGCGACCGATCCATTCTCAAAAGTTAAGGTCGCGTATGAAGCGTCCTCGAAGCCGCCCATTTGAGAAAAACCGAAGGCTGACACGCGTCCAACTGGAGACGGAATCAACGAAAGAGTCAGCTCAAGGTCGTGTATCATCAAATCAAGGGTCGCGCCAACGTCTGTGGATCGGAAAGTGTAACCGCTCGTACGAACAGCGTCAACTATCACCGGTTCTAGGCCCTGTCTCACGTCGCCGAGGCGCTCCATCGCGGCGCGCCAGGCGGGATTGTGCTGTTCGACATGACCAACTTGAAAGACAACGCCTCGCTCGTCCGCCAATCGAGTCAATTCCTGAGCGCTCTTAGCGGTTGTAGTAACCGGTTTCTCCATTAAAAGGTGTTTTCCGGCTTCTAAAATCTTAGCTCCGACTTCGGCGTGGTAAATCGAAGGGGTCGCTACAACGACGGCGTCAACTAACGGAAGAAGTTCGTCAAGCGAGGAAAAATCACGAACGCCGTACTGAGACGCTATCCGTTTCCGAGTCAATTCGCATACGTCGTAAACGCCGATAAAATCAACTTCCGGATTAGCCGCGGCTTTCGACGCGTGAAAACCTCCAAGTCGACCCGTTCCAATAACGCCTAAACGCACTTTATCCATAAAAGTTCCTTCCGTCCTATCAACTTTGCTTCAAAACGATAATGAAAGGCGTTCTTCAAATATCAAGATTCGCGTATTAAATCCCAAAGAGCTCCCATAAGAAGAGCGTTTTGTTTATGACCAGTCTTAAAGGCGTGAAACTCCCCAATCCAGTCGACGGGAAGAAGCGCGAAATCTCCGGTCATATCAATCAATTTATGACGAGCGCATTCATTGTCGAAGCGTAGAGAGTTATCTCTGACGCCGTTTTCGTCAAAAACCAAAGCGTTTTGTGTCGTTGCTTTTTGGCAGATACCGCAACTCTGCAAAGCGAGCGCTTCTTCATAAGTCAAAAAGGTTCGACAAGGAGCAATCTCTTCGCCGTAATCCTCAGCAGGACGACTCAGATCAAAACAAGCTTCTTGATTAGGAATCCCTTTAAACGCATCGTAATAGAGCGTGTATTTAAAAACGCAATGATTCTCATTCGACTCGTCGACTAACAACTTCATCGAACTCAAACCGGAAGCGCCGTTGTCAAAAAGGGCTTCCCCCGACTCTACAATCTGGAATACGTCTCGCGGAGCATCCTGAACCTCTGTCCCCACCTCTAGTAAGGCTTGCATAAAGGGCGCGGCAGAGCCGTCAAATCCGGGAGCTTCTAGAGCCGTCGTAACGATTTCACAATTATCGACGCGCATCGCGCGCAAAGCGGCAAGCACGTGTTCAACCATATCGACGCGCGCCTCCCCCAACGCCAGACTAGTCTGACGCTGATTGTCAACGCGATTGTCAATGTGAACGGGAATGAAAGGTTTCCCCCGAAGATCATCACGCACAAATCGGATCCCGGAATTCTCCGGAGCAGGACGAAAAGAATAAACGACGTCCTGACCAGTCCACAGCCCAAAACCTCCAGAGACAACAACCTCCCGAGCAAGTGTGCGTTGACGTCTCGACTTTGCTCTTACAATCTTCGGTTTAACCTTAAACATTCCTACTCAACCTCCGAAATTAGCGGCGGAAGCCGACGTTCGGAGCAGTCGCCGTACGATTGGCGGCAGAAGCCGCCTGAGCGTTAGAAGCCGCGGGAGCGACTTGCGACGCGCTCATTGCCTGCGATCCAAGATTGGCAAGCGGAGACTCGGCGTCGACGGCTTTCTTTTGAGTGGGAGCGCCGACTGTTTTGGCTAACTGAGCTTTAACTTGTTCCGTAACGTCGCATTCAGGACGATTCCAAACGATCGTGTTCTGATCAGCTTCTTGAAGAGTTAAGAACTCTTCAGAAACGTTAGCGTCAGAATCGGCGTTAAGTTTCACCTTCGAATGAACAATCAGAATGCCATTCTGCTTAGCAACTTCCTGGATAGCCGCCTGAAGATCTTTGTACGCGCGGAAGAGAAGCTGAGTTCGTTGCATCACGATCTTCTGCTGAGCCTCTTCAGCCTTGAACTGCGCGTCGCTCAGCGATTTCCTTACCGTTCCCATCTGATCTTCATATTCGGGGGTGCCGACTTTGTAGGTCTGCTGAAGCTTTTCAAGACTCGCCTGCGCCTCCTGTTGCGCCTTGCCAAATTCAACCTGTTCAAGGCGAAGTTTTTGAGTCAGAGCGGGAATTTCGTCAGTAACCACAGGATGATTGGCTAAAACAGCACGTAAATCCACTACTCCAACGAGCAAGTTACGCTGAGCGCGAGGCTGCGCCGCGGAAGTCTGCGCCGAGGAGGCCTGTTGCGCCTGCGCGCTACCTGCGGCGACGCTGAGTGTTGCGCAAAGAAGCGCCGAAAGAATCAGACGAAAACGTTTCACTTCAATTCTCCTTAAACGTCTATCGACGTCACATACACCACTTCTTTGCATTTACGTGTAACGTCAGCTTCGTATTTGCAAAGGATTTTTTCCTAACAGAATAAGGTTTCTATCAAGGAAGCGCTTCTTCATGACTTCCCCTAACCTCGGCGAAAATGTTGATCTATTTCACTCAGCCTGTAAAGGTTGTTTTCAGACCTTTTTTGATCTTCACTCAATTTTTCATAAAAAAAAACGTACATGATAGAATCTACATTCTTGTTCTTGTATATTTAACTCAGAATGCTTCGACGCTTGCGTCCACTTTTCATACCTTCTCGCTTTTTGGAAGCTTTATGATGAACGTTTACAAAAGAATTATCTTCCCCCTCCTCTTCCTGCTCTCCTCACATTTGTTTATTCAGTCCGTCAACGCGTCGAAGTCCGCGCCTGTTTCCCCATTGAATCCCAACGCCCCCGCCAGACTGCCAAACTCTATTGAAGGAAGAACTTTAGTTCCCGATTTTGGGTGCTTTTGGTCCTTTGAACCTTCAAATGAAAATCCAGAATCTTGGCGTCCGTTTGTAGACGCAGTCGCTAAGGCGAACGCCTTTGACGCATTGGCGATAACGTTGCGCAATCAAAATTATTTTGCTGATAATCCCGAGGCGGTGAAAGCAACGCAGTCTGCCGCGCAATATGCGTTAGAGAAGTACGGTATAAAGACTCTCCTCGATCTGGATGTGCGTATTGCGCGTCATGACTTCGAGAAGATCTTCCCCGACCTTCTTCAAGAGAGATTGTTTTTCCAAGAAAGGGAGAAGTCCGACGCAGATTTAATTTCTTTCTCCTTCTCGGCGCCCATCCTCAAAGATCACTATTCAGGAAAGACTCCATATTTTGTCCGCGGAGGGCGGGTTCTAAGGGCCTGGGCGTACGCGCTCGACGACGAATCTCAAATCATCCCCGAAACAATCCAAGACGTCACCGACTACGCCGTTTGGAACGACCAACGGGTTTACGTTACTGATGAAAAAACGGAGGATATAGACAAGACGGTCGTCAACGCGCTAAACGTTTCTTTTCTCAAAACCAATCTCCCTACAGGGTGCGACGCAGTATCCGTCGCTGTCGCTTTTAGATATTCATATCCTGATCTTTTTGCCGACGAAACGCTTGAACTAGAGAAAACCATTTTCGAAAAATACAAGGAAACGCGTGCTCTAGGGGGATATAAAGACGAATGGGGATTTCCATGCAACTTTGAGAGGATCGATCTGCTAAATGATTTCTGGTACTCCGAGCGCATGGCGCAAGCCTATGCCAAGCTTTTTGAAAATCGCGATCTTGTAACGGATCTCTTTTTATCATTTAAACCTCAAAAAGGAGCCGAATCAGAAAGAATCCATTCTATCGATAGATACCGTTTGCTATGCGCTGAAAGGGTCGTTGAGTACGAAAACCAACTCTACTTACTAAACAAACAATTGTGGGGAGCCGACGCCTTTGTCGGCGTGCATCCAACTTGGTATCCTTGGCCAAACAACCTGGAAATGAGGAAGAATGGTCTAATGTGGTGGAAAGCGCCAAGAGACGTCGCCCAGACGGACGAGTATGTGCCTTTTTGCGTTCGAAACTCAATGGCCAAGGGTTGTAATTCGCTATGGATCAATATGTTCTATAATTCTCAAACTTTACCTTACGCCTATGAACACTGGACCGCGGCGGCCTCTGGAGGACGCGTTCATATCCACCAAATCTATCCAAGAACAGATCAATCCCCGACGAACCCCGAAGACAATAAGCTTCTACCAATCGTTCAAGACGCTAAGATCAACCAAGTCCGCGAAAAAGTTCGCATGTTGACTTTGGTTTCCGACTCCCAGATCAACTCGTCTGTTGCGGTTATTTTTGGACGCTTAGGAGCGTCGAACCCGTTAAGACCAGAGTATCAAGCAGTTGGAGTCGATCTCTGTGATCGATGCGCTCTTCAGGGCTATCCTGCCGACCTAATTCCTGTGGACGAAATCTTTTCTACTCGCCCCAACGGCGAATTGAAATGGAAAATAAAAAATAATCGTTTGGCTTATGGCGAACAGCCATACGAAGTTCTCATCCTTTACGGAGAAAATGACGCCGAAACAGAAGCATGGCAGGAACTAAGAAAGACGATCGATAACATTCCCAATTGCAAAACGCGACTCTTAACGCTCTCTGGAACCGCGTCTTCTCAGGAAAAAGACGCAATTATCCAGGAAGCGTTGGAAACCGTCCAAAACGCAGGAGTCCTTCAACAAACACCATGGGTCAATGAGTCTGTAAAATTTTCCTCCGAGATTTCTGACGAAATTTCCGCTCGTCCCGCGCTAAAATCGACGTCAAGATTTCTGGACGGTTCGATTCTATGGACGGCGGCGGAAGAATGCGTAACTGGCGATCCTATATCTCTAGTCAATGAACGCGTAAAACTCGCAGGAGAAAAAACGTCCGAACCTCTTACGGTTACTGCCAACGGTCTCTTCTTAGCGCGCTTTGATCAACAGGGAAATCTCAACGCGATCGTCGCAACTGACGTCAAAAAATTAGATATCGGCGTCTTTTCCTTTGAACTCTCTCCGGAGGAGATCGGAGACGCTGCAATCGATATCTCGCTATGGAAAGGTTCCGATAACCAATGGCGAGGAGTTTTCCAAAGGAAAAGAAACGATCTCCCGTCTTCCCTTATGAATCTCGTTCCAACCTGGAATTATCTCCAGAAGCTGTAATTATCATTTGAATAATCCGTGTCCTAATCCGTTAAAAGAAAGGAGTAACTCGTGACATACCGAAACATAACGGCGTCAATTGCCGTTTCATTCCTGTTCGCGTTTAACTGTCATATGCAATTCTTTGCCCAAGAATTGGCGCCCGCCAATTACGACGAAACACTCGTCCCGCATTTTACTCTGCCAGACCCTCTCGTCGCGGAAGACGGTTCCATAATCGCTTCCCCTGAAGAATGGAAATCTAAGAGACGTCCTGAGATACTAAATCTCTTTAAAGAACATATGTTTGGCGAATTTCCAGAGGCAAACGCCGAACGCGTTAAATTCCAAGCGCTTCAAACCAAGACAGACGCATTAGGCGGCCTTGCAACCCAAAAGGAAATCAAAATATTTTTCGATTATCCTAACGAGACCCCTCAAGCTACAGTTTTAATCTTCATACCCAATGACAGACAAGGCGACGTCCCCGTCTTTGTTGCGCCTAACTTTCAGGGAAACCACTCTACGACAGAAGAAGAATCTGTCACGATCATCGAACCTCAAATTGTAGACGGAAAAATCCCCTTACGATCCTCTAAAACAAGGGGAAACGCTAAGTCTCGCTGGCCCTTTGAGACAATAGTCAAACGCGGATATGCGATCGCGACTCTTTATTATGAAGAAATTGAACCCGACGTTCCCACGGATTTCCGATATGGGGTTCATTC
>CAVGEG010000081.1:11063-12979 GCA_963628165.1 Paratractidigestivibacter sp.
ATTCCATCTTCACCAATTTTGATCCGTCGTCGTCAAGCTATCCGGCGACAATTGGAGCTTGGGCTTGGGGGCTTTCGAGGGTCTTAGACTCTCTGGAAAAAGTAGACGGAATCGACGAGACAAAAGCGATCATATTTGGTCACTCGCGACTCGGAAAAACGGCTTTATGGTGCGGGGCGAATGACGAACGTTTTGCCGCTGTTATCTCGAATGACTCAGGTTGCGGGGGCGCGGCGCTCTCTAGAAGAGAATTTGGGGAGAGGGTAGATATTATCAACAAGGCGTTTCCTCACTGGTTTACGAAAAAGTTCCACAGCTATGGTTCATGCGTCAATCAACTTCCGATCGATCAACACGAACTCATCGCCTTGATTGCTCCTCGTCCAATATACATAGCAAGCGCAGTTGAAGATCGGTGGGCCGACCCTCGAGGCGAGTTCCTTTCAGCGCTCTACGCAGACCCTGTCTATCGTCTTCTGGGAACGGAAGGACTGGGCGGAGTCACAGAATTTCCCGACGTTCAAGTTCCAGTAGGACGCACGATTCGTTATCATATTCGTTCAGGAAAACATGACGTCACCGATTATGACTGGGAGCAATATCTCAACTTCGCCGACGACGTCTTTAAACGAACTCCGAAAACGGCGTTTTAATTCATCGTCGCAAGAATCGAGACTCTTTTCGTCCAGAAATACATATTGGAAGAAAAGAGTCTTGAGGAAGGCGTTTAGAAAAGTCGTCGCAATTCTGTTTACGCCTCACCCCAGCGGGTCATGCGGTACTTGGTCGTCTCCCCCATCTCGTTATAGTTGCAAAATGAAGCAAAACAAAATCACTTCGTCGCTGTTCCTGTTACTCCTCGTCTCTCTACTAATTCGAGGAACAGTCCTCTTTAGTAATCCAAAGACATTTAACGACGATCCGGACGCCTATGCCGCCCTTGCGACAAACTTGAAAGAATATGGGGTCTTCGGCCTAGGACATGTTCCTACGGCTTTTCGCCCCCCCCTCTACCCCGCGCTTTTGAAACATTTGACTCCCTTGCAAACGAAAGAAGAACGCCCCGGCAAATCAATTCAAAATCGCGGGAAAGAAAACACGAATAGTCTTAGCGCTTCAGGATTTGACAACTTAAAGTCCTTTTTTTATAGGAATCTCGCCCTTTCGCCAACGGCCTCAATAATACTTCTCCATTGGATCTTAGGAGTGGCTACAGTCTTCCTAGTATGGATGTACGCCCGGAATTGCGGACTTCCAGAAAAGTATGCCGCCTGGTCTGCGCTTTTAGTCGTCTTTGATCCCATACTGCTTCAACAATCTCGTTTCATCATGACGGAGACATTAGCGGCTTTCTTCACAGCGCTACTCCTATGGGCGACAACCTTTGTTGTCAAAAACCGGACGAGATGCAAGTCATTCGTCGCATACGCTACGCTAGGCGTCTTTTTTGGATTATCCGCGTTGTGCAGACCTACGTTTTATCTCTTTACCGCCTTTGTATTGATAAATCTGTTCATCATTGAGGAGATCAACCCTCAACCATCTCATATAAGCGAAGAAGCGCCGAATAGTTCACAAGACGTCCTTTCACGTTCCCAACGACGTCGCGGAGTCAGAATCCTTCGGCTTGTCTGTTTCGTTTTAGGACTGTCTCTCGCCGTCATTCCGTGGGGATACCGAAACTATAAAAATTTCGGGATTCCTATCGTGACCACAACTCACGGGGGATACACGCTCTATCTAGCCAATAACCCTGAGTTGTATAGTCACTATGAAACGGATTCCGCCTTTTCCCTTTGGGATCCGAACGGATTCCATTCAAGAAGACTCCGGGACTATGAGAATGCGGTAACTAAAGCGAAAATTAAGCGTAATAGTCCGGAGGAAGAATTGTTTCAAAACGCCTGGAACAAGGA
>CAVGEG010000081.1:12989-13576 GCA_963628165.1 Paratractidigestivibacter sp.
TCCCCCGATGTTTTCATATTCAACCATGGTTCGGATATTTGATTTGTGGCGAGTTCTTCCTCATGACGTACCGAGCGCGTCGACAAATAAAAAATTTTCTTCCAAGATCTCGCCGTCTACACGGGAAACAACCAATAGGGTCGGCAAACTAGGGCATTACGGAGTCGCAATCTTTTACAGCGTTGAATTCCTGATACTCCTGTTCGGGACGCTACAGCTCATTTTATCGAGACGAAATTCTAAAAAGCAAGAATCTATTAAAGAGTTATTCCTATCCCCTTACGTTTGGGGAATATGGCTGATTTTATCGATTCAAATTCCCCACCTCTTCTATTGGACAAATATGCGAATGCGCGCTCCAATACAAGTCGTTTTACCCGTTATTATTCTTGGTTTAATATACAGATTTCGCTCAGGAGCCGGATCAACGAACAAAAAAACCTCATGATGAATAAAAACGTTAAAATTTCGAAAAAATTAAAGTGAACATGGAACCATATGAAGAAGAGCGCTGACAAAAAAACAAAAAACTTTACAATTATGGGAAAAGATTTTAACAGAATCTGGAGTAGAGGGCTCTTTACAGG
>CAVGEG010000082.1:0-13478 GCA_963628165.1 Paratractidigestivibacter sp.
ACGAATTCTTGAGGTGCAGCCGGCTGGTAAGAAGGCTCTTTCTGTACAAGAATTTCTTCGGGGGTATGACATTAAGCCTGGCGATTTGTTACAATGAATAGTAGGGAAGGGCATGAATCTGCTATTTCAGCTGTTCTGTTGACCCTGGAAATGAATATTCCAATTCGTTAAATGTGAGGTAATGTATGAAAAAGAGGTCTTTCCTTCTTGGGGGTTTGGTAGCGTTTGTTGCCTTACTGATTCCTATGAATTTATGGGCTCAGGAAAAAAGTCGCGCCGTTATCATAGACGGTCAGAATAATCATAATTGGAGTGGTACGACTCCTTATTTGAAGAAAATCCTTGAGATTTCTGGTGTGTTTGACGTCGACGTCGCGACTTCTCCTGCTTCTGGCGGCGATATGGGAAATTTCAACGTCGATTTCCAGAAGTATGATCTCGTGGTTATGAATTACAACGGTGATCGCTGGAATAAAGATATGGAAGCGGCTTTTGTCAAATTTGTCGTAGACGGAGGCGGTCTATTGATTTATCATGCGGGTAATAACGCTTTTGCATCATGGCCTGCGTATAATGAGATGATTGCTCTAGGCGGCTGGGGCGGACGAACTCAAGATAGCGGCCCTTATCTCTACATCGATAAAGAGGGGAACACTGTTATCGATCCAGTCGAACCTGGTCCGAGTGGGTCTCATGGACCGCAATGGGCTTTCCTCATAGACGTGCAAAAACCTGATCATCCAATTATGGCTGGTTTACCCCTTCATTTCAGACATTGCCAGGATGAGTTGTATCAGTATCAAAGAGGACCTGCTCATAACGTGACGATTTTGGCTACCGCGTTTGCTGATCCTTCTAAAGGTGGTTCTGATAGAAATGAACCGATGGTATACACTGTTCCTTACGGCAAGGGAAGGTGCGTTGTCAATTTCTTAGGACATGACGTCGAACAATTGAAGAGCGTTGACACCATCGTGTTATTGCAACGATGTGCGGAATGGGCAGCAACAGGCAATGTTACCATTCCTGTTCCTGAGAATTTCCCAGGGGAAGATAAACCGACATTCCAGGAACTTTAATAAGTTTTTAACTTAGTCGTACCCATTAAAAACAAACACAGTTCAAGGCTGTGTTTGTTTTTTTAGATCCTGAGGAGGCTTCAATGAAAATACCTACTGAATTAGAGCAGAAGTTTGACAATGTATTGAATTGGTGCAAAGGAAAATGCTGTGTTCTGGCTTTTTCAGGCGGAGTGGATAGTGTTACGCTAGGAAAAATTCTTGTCGAAGCCCATAACCTTTCTTTGTTGGAAATTTCACCTATTGGTTTTTATGCAAATAGTCCTACTTCGACATCTAGAGACGTATTGGAAGTGAAACGTGTGGCGGAGGAGATTCATTTACCTCTTATTGTTTTAGATTCAGGAGAGTTTAACGAACCTCTTTTTGTGGAAAATAGTTCAGAAAGATGTTATTGGTGCAAAAGATGGCGTTTTAGCGAGATAAAACGAAAAGCCAAGCAACTTTGTGGACAAAAAAATAGAAATCAGATTGTATTAGTCGACGGTTCAAATGCTGACGACTCTTTGGATTATAGACCAGGGACGAGGGCGGCTAAAGAACTTGGCGTCTATAGTCCATTGGCTGAGTTCGGATTTTCTAAAAAAGAAATACGCGCCCTAGCGTTTTGCTGGGGACTCTCTGTTGCAGATAAACCGTCAACGCCATGCCTTGCGACCAGACTTGCTTATCATTTGACATTGAACTCAGATCGTCTTCGGGTAGTCGAGAGCGCGGAACAGATCATTCATGAATATACGGGAGGAAAGGGAAGGGCGCGTATGGACGCCCCGAAATCTATACGCATCGAGTTGCCAGAAGAACATATTGAAGAATTTGCAATGCCCGAAGTCAGGCATTGCATTGTGACCAAGCTACGTGAACTTGGTTTTAACTTCATTTCCCTAGATCTCGAGGGTTTTATTTCTGGTAAATACAACCGAATGCTAGAGTAGTCAAATATTCTCCTGGAGACGCGATCTTAGTTTCTGAAATTCAATTCGCGTTTCAGGAGAAATTTTTCGATCCTCGTGAAAAGTTATATTGTCATAAAACAGAGCCTTGTCGATTTGTTCCATGGCTTCATTTTCCCTCTTAGCGCAAAGCAATAATTGGGCAAGATTAGCATGCTTGTTTGCGTCTGTCGGCGAGCGCTCAACTGATTCATAGTAGAATGTGATCGCGCTATCTAAAAATTCGACACGCTTTGAATTGGTATTAAATAATTGCTTGTCATAATTGGCACAACTTTCACGAAGCGACGGAGAGTTGGGAGAGGTGAACCTTAGATAATTCCCAGCCTCTCGCCAATTGAGTTGATTTCTTTCTGAAGGATTTTTGAAATATTCGGACGAAGCTTTATAGTAGTATTGTAATGCAATAAACGAGGAGTGTTTGTCTATTTCTTCTGGAGAATACCGATTCAACATGGAAACAAAAGTAGCTGGATCTTGAAAACATAGTTGCTCAAATTGAAAAGACCTATTTCTAGGGGCGAGCGCAGTTGTTTTAAACATGAATACTAGCCCCATGGAAAGCGTTAGAAGGAAAACGTTTTGTATAGAATACAATGTTTTTTTTGACGAAGCGATTTCCTTTGGAGAACAGGCGTCAATTTCATTTAAACTTCTTCTGTTTGTCAAAACAGCGCTTGTGACAAACAATAGGATGGAAATGGGGGGATAATTGATTCCTCCTGTTCCCAGTAAGTTAAAGAGACAGACGACTAAACTCATCCCTAGTATCCATGATGGGATTACAGGCAACGTATCTTTTACAACTTTATTGGTGTAGGGAAATAACAAGTAGGTTACAAAGAAGAATGAAAGGATGGCAAGTATCGCGCAGGGATACATTTCAAGAGCAACTGGAGCAGACTGGAAGCCTGAACATAGAAAAGTGAAAACAATGCCAAGGCATGCGCCTAATATGAACGTTGACCGTATGGAAAAACTTCTTTTCGAGGAAAGAACAGTATTTGCGACGCTACTTGTCCCTGAAATGTTAGCCTTATTCAGATCTTCTCCCTCTTGGTTTTCGCGAGAGGTTGGGACAGAAAGAGAGAAGGCGCTCATACAAATCGAAAGGAAAAAAACAAGGAGACAGCCGAGAGCAGGTATTCCGTATAAGGCACCTATTTCCAATATGAAATTATGTGGATCTGCAATAAATTCACTTGCCGTTGGAAGAATATAGCGAGGATAAATATTTTGAAATTCGCCGGGACCGATTCCTAAAAGAGGCGATCTATTTACTATACCCAGTGTTGCTTCCCAATATTCAAATCGATAACTGAGCGATTTAAAAGCTTCTGTTATAACAGGTAAATCAAGACCGTTTGTGACGAATGCCAGTGAAACGGGAATCAACAATAGCCAAAGATATCTCAATGAAAAACTTGTGTTTGTCTGGCGCCTCGAAATCTTAACTATTACTCCTATTAACAAGCTAAAGATTAACGAAATGAACGCAGTTCGACTTTTGGTCAACAAAAAGATGTAGAGCAAAAGTCCCACAGAGGAAAGTGTGATGAAAGACAGAATAATTTGAGATAAAGGAGAGTGTGTGTTGCAGCTCTCCTTTGGAAAGGTCTTGTCGAGGTGTATTTTAGAGGGGAGCAGTTTTTTCCAAGGGACGCCAAGGATAATAATCACGAGAGGAGGGAGTAGGAAGGCTGCAAGCGTATTTGTTAACCCATAAGTGCCGATCGGCTCAACGCTTGAAAGGAGTCGATTTTCAAATAACTCTCGTTCTCTTGAATCGGGGGGAAGCGATATTCCATTTTCTATTAGGAGTTTATCTGGATTGGCTAGATACGCAGCCCTTTTTTGTGGATCAAGAATTGTATACGAATAAAGCGAGAATAGACTTTCACTCATAACGCATGTAGCTATAACGAGCGATAGCACATGTGAATATTTACCCATCGTTAAAAATTTGAAGAAGCGAAGAAATAGGTAAACGAGTATTGGCGTTACGGAGGTCCATAGTCCGTTTATCGCAAAGCGAACATCTCCCGTATGTTGCAGAACCACTTTCAAGCACGATGCCGATGACAAAAACAAAAACAGAATGATCGACGAGTCTGCGATAACTGGAAGAGAAAAAAATTTCCTCCAGGACTTGTGGGTGTTCGTACTGGGGTTGTGTGTGTCTTCAGATTCAAGGAGAGATGAATTTGGGGAGAGAAAAGAAATTATTAGTCGCGCGGCAAATGCCATAGACGCTAGAATCAGAAAGAGAAAAGCAACAGGTAAAAAATCTCCTTCTCGGACTGATCCTTCCGGGGTTGAGAGAAGAGAACTAACGAGAAAGGCCGAAAACAAAATCACCATAGCGTCTTTATATTTTGAAGATCGGTGAATATTGTTTCCTACCCCCTTCAATTTTTCTGACCTAAGTAAGGGTTGGACTGATTTAGTCATATTAGCAATGTCAAAATGGATGTTATTCTTATCTTTTGAGAAAGCAACTTTAGATGATATTCTCAATTATTCCTTTTAGGTAGCTGATAGATCGGAACCCAAGTTCTGTTACGCCCGGAGTATAGTCGAATGGTTCTATACCTATCCAACCGTGAAACGAGGCCTTTTGTAAGGCGTGAATGATGGGATGAAAATCTAAAGAGCCGAAGCCGGGACCTTGTAAATTAGGGTCATTAGCATGAAAGGTAACAATTGGATGAGTTTTATTCACTCGTTCAATAACTTCTGGGATCGATTGATATTCTCCTCTAGCCATTGCTTTGCAATCGAGATGAACACACAGTTGTTTAGGATTATCAAGTTGCGCAATAAAGTCTATTGTTTCTTCGCTATTGGTTAAAAAATTGGTTTCAGTTGGCGCTAAGGGTTCGATTGCAAGATTGACTTTACACCTTTCTAGTACTGGCAAAAGAGGTTCTAGTACTTTTACAGCGTTATGTTCCGCTTCTTGTCTGTTTAGCGTAGGGGGAATATTTCGTTGTTTCGGAGAACCTAAAACGATATAGGAGCCGTTTAGGTCAGAACACAGCCTAGTTAATTGAGCTAGATAGCAAGTAGTATTTTCTTGTATTTGTTTATCTGAAGACGTCAAATGAAGCCCTGAAGTATGCGATAGAATCCAATGAAACCCGGAAACGACTACTCCAGTTCGCTGAGAAATATTGAGAATACGTTGTACAATAGAATCACTAATGTTGGAAATATTGATGCAGGAGCTATTGCCTGATTGTAGCGATGGATCTAATGTGAAGGGGGCCAATTCGGCTCCGTCATATCCCCACGAGGCAAATGCTTCAAATTGATTCTCTAAAGACCAGTGTTGAAACATTTCGTTGCAAAGGCTAAATTTCATCGGTTATCCTCTCTAACAAAGTAAAAGAACGTAAAGAATACGTCTATGTTTTTAAGTGTTGAGTCAATGTATAGAATATGATTGAGTTTATTTCATACATGCTTTACATGTAAAAATACATATCCAACAAAGCTCTTGGTATGGATTATGATAGGCCGTATACGGATATATACGGCCTATCAGGATATTGGGCTTAGAATGACAGCGTTATTAATTGCCCCCGTCTGGACTTGTTTAAACGAACCTGTGTTGACTTGGGATGAATTATGTTTACGGAAAACAGTCTCCATCTTGCTCGAAAATAAGATTACTCCCAAGAAAGAGGACAAGGTTTTCTAGTTTTGAGCTGTTTCCCCGAGGATTTCGGCAACAACGGGCACAATTGCGTTAGCCCAAATTTCATAGCCCTTTTGGTTTGGATGTAAGAAATCGGGCATGATTTCAGGCGAAAGTATTCCTTCTTCGTCAAGGAATAAGTTGCCAATTTCATACATTCTGACATTTTCCACCTTATTATCGAGATAGATTTTTCTCAGGCCGGAGTTAATTTCATTTACAGCGATTCGTAGCGGATCATCGGGCTTATTGCCACGAGGAAAAACGTCGAGTAAAAGTAACTGGGCTTGAGGATAGAGATCTCTGAGTCTGTTAACTATCGCTTCAATACCTTCAACGGTCTCACGCGGCGTGCTATGCATTTCTGATGAATTGTTCTTTTTATGACCAATATTGTTGGTGCCAATCATCAGAATAATGAGTTTTGGAGAAATTTTATCCATGGGAGAGTTTTCAATACGCCACAAAACATGACCTGTACGATCTCCGCTTATTGCAAAATTCATTGCATTGCGTTTTCCGTAAAACTTGTCCCAGACGGCCTTTCCGCTTGTTTCCCAGAAATGAGTGATTGAATCTCCGACCCATAGAATATCGACATTCCCTTGAAGCATACGATTTTTCTGTTCCACGAAGCGAGGAATGTCACGATTTTCCAATGTAGTGGCCAGATTTTGATCCTGCGCATGGACAAATGAAAGAGAAGATAAAAATACGGTGAGTAATACTAGAAAGTGAGTTGTTGCCGAAATTATTTTTTTCATGGTGTATCTCTAGTGATAGGTAAGGAACTGTAACAGGATCTCAAGGTGAACATATTCACTTTGTCTTGAGAATAACTAACGGTACTAATCTTAAAGAATATCAGGTTTTGATGGATATTTAAAGGGGATTTAACCTCTCAGGTATTTTTTAACCAACAAACCAGCTCGACTTTTGATTGAGTAGGGCGAAATATAGTGAATTATGACGACCTCAGCCTATTTAAGATTTTAGAGGGATGATGTGTCATAAATCGGCGCCTACGTTTCATTAAACGACCGATTATTCTTTCAGAAACTACCCAGTAAACAAATGTCTATTTTGTTAAACGTAACGTTTACAGTGACATCCTAAGGCGATGGTATTTTGACGTTTAATGCACTAAGGATGGTGTAACGGGATAATAGCAATTTCTCGGAGAAAGAATGAACTACGTCCGTTTTCGTTGTTTCCACGCGTACGTCTATTTCTGGTTTTCCTGTCTTTGTTTTCCAATAGGTTAAATTTACGGAACGGCGTTTACCGGTTAAGTAGGGCAGTCTTGTTAGTAATGGTTTGATCAAGATCGAATGTTTGATTACAAAGCGAAAGTATATTCCAGTTTTATCCTTCATTTTCTACATGAACTCTTCATATCGTTATCGTTTCAAGGTAAGAGAATATTTTCGATTAAGCTCATTGAAATAAGTCTTCAAAAATACAAGTCCAGATTTTGATCGTCTCACTAAGCCAGGTTCATTTTGAATGGTCGGAGCGTATTGAAGATTTATCAAATGACCTACTAGAGAAGTTTTTTTTGGGGGATAATATCTGGCCTTTCGTTGTTGAACAATTTAAAAAGAGAATCGAAGATGGATATTTGGGCAAGAAACCGAACATAATAAACATTATCGGACGTTGTTTTTTCGGACATGTGAACGAAATCAAAGATACAATGAAGTTCGTGGAAAAGGATCCTGAGATCAGATCTGATTCTAGAATTGCATGTTGGAGAAAGAAAGAAAGAATTCTTTGAAAAAACTTGTCAAAAAATAGTTGCTACAGTGCGCAATTATCGCGAGATTTGTCTTGATCCTAGAGTGATAATGGTGAATATTCTAGGTGGAGACGTCCTTTCAATGATATCCATAAAGATCCAAGCTCTCGGGAAGCATTTATCCCCTACAAACTTATTAAGAGGCTATAAAATGGCTCATTGATAACTTTTTATGTTACCGAATGCCTGGCATGAGGAGGGTTATCCTGGACGTAGTGTTAATGCTTTTGACTCTTCCAAAACTTTCTAGAATCTGCCAGAAAAATACTTCTTACGATGGATAAAATATGTGTACTCATTAATAACGACGAAACACTTACCCAAGCCCAGAAGGAAAGCAGGCTGAATCGGTGGAGAATCCCAAAAGAGTGAGAGATCGGTTCTTAAGGAGAAAAGCGCAGAAATTCTGCGCTTTTCGTTTATCACATGCGGTTTTTCATTTTATTTATTTTGTCTAAAAGATCTTCCCCTGTGAACAATTAGTATTTAATTCTATCATCAAATTCCATCTTTTTCTCGTGTACTATTTTAACGAGTTCTGACACCTATTTAGCCCGTAATTTATAAGAAAATTCTTTAAATTCTCCATTATTGAAAATTCTGAAGAGCCTTCCCCTTGCTGTGTCCGCATTCTATTTTTTTGGCAACATCAAAAGGAAGTAAATGATTAATTCCCCTTGATAAAATCGAAGAAGTTATATGCCTCTATCCTCTTTGCTGTAATATATTGATCCAAATTGCCATCGCCCATCTGTAGCCATATGGGAATAGAGCTCCATGCCAACCCTCTCGTCAAGACTACTGGAACGTCGAGCCCGTTTGAACTATTTTACGCGCTAGATATATTTCCAGACTAAGCCCCTCTCCTCTCGCCTGATAATTTCTTCAAAAACTTCAGCTCTCCGGGACGACTGTAAAGGTGTATTTGAGAATAAACGGAGAGATAATCGAAAGCGGGTACCTGGGAGAACGGAGCGTCCTCGGTTCATAGGTTTCTGACGAAGAGGCTTCAGGGAAAAATGCCTTACCTTAGTATCAGAGTGGCATTCACGAAATATGGCTATTCACAGCTGAAACATACCTACCTTTTTACGACAAGAACCCTAGAGTTGATCAGGGTAAATTTCTAGACGCTCCGGCGCGTCTCAGAAACCGCTTTCTTTATTTTAGTGTGTTATTTTCGAACTTTAGGGAAACGTCTAAAAGGATAATAAAGAGCGATTCAAAGCTCAAAATTGAATCACTCCTCTATTTATTAAACTTTAGCAAAGAATCCGTTTTTCTCACTTCCTTGACCAGAGCGCGGACGTAATCGGATTTCTTTTTCTGAGCGACGACGGCTAGACGGGTCAACAATTCGTCTTCTTCTCCGGTCATACGAACGCAAGTCGTTTTGTCGCTTGTCTGCAAGGATTATTGGGACGATTAAGCTCCATCCCATGATTGTTTCGTCGGCTCTTCTTCTTCCTTGAAATTCTCTGGATAGTAATCCGCCATATCGACGGCGACGAGCGCGATTTTCCAGCCTTTGAGATCTTTGATCTGTTTGCGCGTCGACGGAGTGGGAATTACCTCTTCTGGTTCTCCCTGAGGATGGAAAGCTAAGCATTCCTGAGCGTTGAAAACCGCGTCGTCAACGTCTGCCCAACGCAAATAGCTCCTGAAAGATCGGGAAACGAAACCTTAATCCCTCCTTCATATAGTTCCAGAAGCGCGTAATACGCGTTTAGAAAAAGCATTGTAACCTATGAAAATATATTTAAACCGACGATTATCGATATTTGCGTACTAATGCAGAAAAACAAGCCAAAGCTAAAATTTGACGTTGTCAGAGCAGAAGAATCTCCTGCAAAGTTCGCTACATAGAATGGAGAGAGAATCGGCACACGACGACGGCGTTTCTAACAATACGCGGATGGAGACGATCAAGGCGAGGATAGACGTTACTGACGAGGTCAAATTTCTCGGAACGCTTTATGGAAAAACGATCCTATTACACCCAATTTGACAGGTGAATTTGAGCGCCTGCGATGTTCTAGAAATAACTGACGAAATATACGCAATAGCCTAGAAGAAATGCTCTCAACAAGCTAACGTAAAAGGACAGAGACGCAGTCGAGTAGCGTCTTCAGGAAGCCCAAAAGCTAGCTAGCATGGAAATCGATACATCTAAGTGGAGGATATGAGTAGATTCCCACGGCAAACTCTTTTATCTCAGAAAAAGCAGGAACCCCTACTCTCGTGATAACTTGCCTCGATCCCACGGTCGTCCCACAAATAAGGGAACGATTTGTTGAACTTACGATTATCCCAAATAAATCCAAGGAAGACTACTGAAATATTTTCAGGCTTTGTTTTTAGAATGACTTTTAAAAATTATTCTCTTTAACTTCGAACTTTGCCTTTATTTCACTGTCTTGCTTCATGTCGTTTTGCCGTTTAGCTTGTTTTTTAATGAAAAACAGTTCCGTTTGATTTATTCTTACAAGGAGAAGTTTCCGTTTTGAGTATAGTGGGTATGAACACTGTTTGATAGCAAGCAAGAACATAAAAAAGATATGGCCCCATATGGAGCCATATCTCTAACTTTTATTACTTAGCAAGCTTTTCTATTGTTTCTGGAATCCACGTTGGCAAAGCCTTAGTTTTGTCAAGGGCTTCTTCTGACAACGGAATTCCCCATTTGGTGAAAAATGGTCCAAGATTCCTACCAGTGTTATTGGAAAGGCGTATCATCCATTGATCGCGTTTTTCTTGGTCGTTCCGCGGAAGTTCGCTGGGAGGACACTTTTTATATTCGGATATACTTCTAATGAACGGCTCCCATCCAAATTCATTCCTTATTTGGATAGTCATAGTCAAAGCGAGGAAAGGATTAGACTTCCACTCCTCAAATTTGGCGCCTCGAGAAAAATAGCCTTTTAACATCCGATCCTGAGCTTCCTTTGTGAGATCCGCCTTGGAGGCTTCAGGTAATCTATTGTTCAATTTCTCCATGATGTACAAAGAAAAATAATTTACCGTAACCTCTGTGGTTCCTTCGAAGGTCCAGTAAGACGATTGATGATTATGTCCAAATTCATGGTAGAATCCCCAATCGCCTTCTGTGGTCAAATGTTCGTAATCCACAAGATGCTTTTGTACGTCCATATGCGTCATTACTGGATAGCCACTATGCATATACCCGGCAGAAATCTGCTGGTCGCAGCAGATTCGTTCTTGGCGTTCTCTGACATATGGACCGCTTGCCATCTCGGCTTCGAGATCTAATATCGTATCCCAGACTTCAATCAGTTGTTGTGGATTATCCACTTCACGCAAAACAGAAGATGGAACCGTAACAATTACGTTTCTTCCCTCAATTTCCCCCCAGGGAGCCATCTTTTTCTTTTCAGTCGCGTTCCAAGCTTGTATGCTCGTAACGTCTCGCACAAAGTATGGAGCTGAAACACCTCCTGAAATCTTTACAGTTATTTCTCCGAGTCCCTGATGAGTTACATTTCTTGGCACGTCAATATAGATCAGTCCTCCAAAAGGGGTTGCAATTTGAGTGCCATTACTCGTTATAGGCTTTGCAATTGTAATTGTCGGGTATCGCGTCCATTGGGACAAATGTTTGATACTGTCGGTGTGGACGCCAATTCTAATTTTCAAAGGAGATTGGAATTGAGCTAGTAACTGAGGATCAATTCCGACGGTAATTACCTCACCTGGAGCCGCGTACAAACCTGTAGAATGCCAATCGGGAACAGCTGTTTTTATTTTGATTTCGACGTCTTGAAGTCTTTCCGCAGATCCGGAAACAGGGCCCGGAAACACATTTTCTGTTACTAAAGAGGGAACTTCTTGAGGCGATGTAATTCCGGCAATTTGCCCGTGTATATATCTCTCAATTTGTAAAGTCACAACAAGACGCTTTAGTAAGTCGTCTTCTTTGATTGGATCTTGGGCTGTAGGTTGTACGTTTCCTGACGTCGAATCGACTATTCTGTCGAGTATTTGACGTTGTGAGGAAGATAAGTAAGGCAAAACCAATGAGATTGTTGAATAAATTTGCGAATACTCTTGAGATTGTAGGGGTACTTTTTTATTCTCTTGACTCTGAGGATCTGAGAGTTTCTGGAGAGCTTTGAGTGATTCTGAACCGTCTACATAGTTCATTAGAGACAGACTAGGTTGCTTTACAAGTTCAAATTCTCTTGCTTTGATAGGTGAGATAAATCCATCCGCCCAGGCAATCGTAACTCCATTTTTTTTGAAATTTCTATTTCCAGGGTGATCAGAAATTAAAGATTTTCCGGGATTAAGTTGGCTCCATCCCCACCCTAAGCCACATGTAATAAAACCGGCTCCTTGTTTGATAGCTTTGAACAGATCGTCATACTGCATGTCATTTAGATCCGTAGAACTCGCAAGGACGACGTCAAAGTTCGACTTCAGATCATTTATTAGAAACGCGTCAAAACCTAGGCTTCGGACAACGTCTACAGTTTCTCGTTTTTTCCACACGGCAACTGTGATTTTTGGGGAATCATTTTCATTGGCGTTTGCTACCCAAAGAATTATGTTCTTATAGAATTGTTTCGTGGATTCTGAGTATGCTATTGCATCAGGGGAAAGATAGTCCGTATGCCCAAAAGCGATGATTCTTCCTTTGTCCACATAGGAGGCAGAGACCAAAGGTTCAAACGATTGGTCGCTGTATTGTCCAACGACAACGGGAAAAGAGTTTTCACCATAACTCACAATGGGACCGGGCGCTCCACATACAGGAAGAGCGTCTACCCCTTTCGTCATAAAACTTACAGCTTCTTCCTGATCTTGCGACGCCTTCAAAAGCGCAAAAGAAGGCAGATATTGCGCTATGAAAAGCTCTAGAATGAATATGGTTGAAACAACTATTTTTTTCATTCCTTTTCTCCCCACTATTGTATATGTTTTTAGAAACTAAACGCCGTTGATTAGGATCAAGGCATTTCCTCCTAATTCTGGTTGTCCATATTTCCAACAGTGTACGAATGAGCGTCAAAACCCGTCAGATACTCGATAATTTCAGGCGCGTCTTCGGTAAAATCAAAGAAATAATGGTTCCGAATATGCTGTAACACAAAGCGCTTTTGCGGTTGTGTTAATGTGGCCTGTCCGGAGGTCTTCGTTAAAATTTCTGTGTCGCTTCTGAGTAACGCCTTTAACACCCCTCTTCCCTGCAATGCTGAAAAACCCAAACCGCTGAGACGCTTTCCATGTTCTGTGTTTTTCACGCACCCTTCCACGAGGACGTAATTTCCAATGTCAGGAATTTGATCCGGGACTCGTTTGATTGATTGATATCCTGAGCCGACGTTGAGAAGCCAACCTTCTGAAAATTTCCAATAGGCAATTTCTTTACTACTGTCTAAAATTAAATACAGGTTATCAGGTTTAAGTTGTGGTATTTTTAGACGAGGTTCTTCTGCGACTGATTCCTTTAGAGGAACGTCTGTTTCCTCGATTAAAACCGGCGAACTACACTTAGGACACTTTCTAACTTGTCCACGTAACTCGTCGCGAGCATTTAATTTACTGCCACATTTTTTACAAACTACTCGAATTGTCATCAGCTCTCTTCCAATCAAATGTACGTATATGTGAACCTATTTTATTTTTTGTTACATAATTATATAGTTTACTTTTCGTTGATACAAGATTTGCTTTTTTACTCATTTAAGGTTGGGACGGCAGATGTTGTCAGGAGACCATTTTAGAATTGGTTCTCTCGCTTGAAAGAATAGACACGCGCCCTACAATGCTTATAATGATCCCCCCATAATGCGAATCTTTGGATGGATCAACAGAGCCTTTTTAGCGTTGATTCGTTTTGAAGATCATGATTCGGATATTTGTTCTAATATAAGAGGTATTTGAAAAAATGCGTTCAGATGAAATTAAAAAAGGAATTAGTCGTGCTC
>CAVGEG010000083.1:0-3252 GCA_963628165.1 Paratractidigestivibacter sp.
CCATTGGCTCTTGAACGAAACGGAAGCGACGCCTCCTTGAGTGGGGACGACGGAAGCGATAGAACGCGTTATCCCTCTATTGTTAGAGCGCGCTGCGCTCGTTTTAACGCCGGAACCGACCTCGGAAGAGCCAGACGTCTTCGACTCAGGAATAGGAGAAAGACTCGCCGCGCCGCTACGTTTTTCAAAATATCCGCCCTGATTTTGCGACGGGGAAACAGGCAACTCGACCGGGCCGTCGTCCACGTTGATTTCGTTCTGAATGGGGGTGTAATAGCTTGAGCGATATGAATCCTTGACGGACAAAGCCGCTGTTTTTTCAACGCGCGGAGAGGACGTAGCCTTCGGACGAAGCGTCGAATCGCCGTAAGCATGACTCTCGACATATATGGTTTCGGTTCGAACAGGAGGAACGCTTCCAAGAGAATAATATCTTTCGATCATCCTCATGGGAGGAAGGAAACGCGATTGGTCGTAGTTCTCAATTGCAAGAGATCGCCTATTCGCATTTTTGCACGTAGAGGCGCCCTTCTCCTTTCGAAAAAAGGGATTTGAAAAATTCACGTACGAACGCGAAGACGAGGAAGAATTACGTTCGGAGTCAACCTTCTCAGACGTTCGGGTATTTCGACCACCCAGAAGTTCGTCTTCGTTATGCGACTCTTCGTGAGACGGGAAAAGTTTTGAGAAGAAATTCGTATTCTTTCGTTCTTTCTGGAAAGAATCAGAGGACGCGGTCTCAATAGTTCGGGCGCTTGAATCGCCGGACTCTAATTCGTCGTACCGACGTCGTGAAAGTTCTTCGGGAGTGGGTTCCGATTTCGAAAAACCTGGGAAAGAGAGTTTTGGAAAGTGAAAAGGCGCCTTAAACTTATCGAACCAAGAAGATTTCGGCTCAGCTCCAATATAATCTTCCTCATTCTCGCTGAGACTGCCACGCGCAACGATTGAATCATACGGGGCGATCCCGCGTACCGACGTCTTGACGGTCTTTCCAGAATCCGACTCAACAACAGAATCAAACGATTTTGATTTCTCGCCATCCTTCGAAATTTTCGCTCGATTCCAGTCGGACGTCGCGTCTTCCCCATCCAAATAACAACCGTCCCCCATGGATCGATTTTCTCGATACTCAGGCGGAAAGAGCATGGAGCGACAACCAAACGACGAAAGGAATGTCACGCCCAGAGCCGCGCTTATCAGAAACACGTCGACGCGTCGAAGCATCGATAGGCCGACGTGATTTCGTCCTCTAAACCGAACTTGTTCCTTTTCCTGATTCATTGTCACTTCCTTGTGCAGTTGCGTCTGAAATCCGTCAGCGACGCGTCTATACGACAAATTGTTGTGAGAGCTAAAGGCGTTCTGTCAAAATGGCAGACCGAGCGTCCTCAAAGGGAAGCCTTAGAGGAAGCAGAGTCCTTTCCTTTTTTCCCGTCGATACGATCGAGCCACGCGCAGGTGCGTCTTAATCCCTCTTCTAAAGAGATAGGATCGTATCCCAATTCTTTTTTTGCCTTATCGCAACTATATTTCCAGTCAACCAGAAAAGTCTCAACCCAACCGGGGGTTATGCGCGGGTACGCGCCCGTCATGTCGGCCCATAGCTTCATGCTCCTTGCAACGAGCAGAGGAATGAATTTATACATCGGGAGCTTCCAGTGTTTCTTACCGTCAACCTTGTCGATCATTCGATAAAGTTCTAAGAGAGAAGCGTTGTCTCCTCCTAGAATGTAACGTTCTCCAACGCGTCCATTTTCCAGCGCTAAATAGTGCCCGCGCGCGACGTCCTCAACGTATCCGTAGTTGCCGTAATTGACGCCGTAATTGAGCAAAAAGGGCCCCGTTCCGCGTCTGTAATCCCTGATAAGACCCGCCATCGCGTTTCCTTCCGAAAGTTGACCTGGTCCATAAACGCGCGTCGGATTTACTATCACAAGGGGCAAACCCTCTTTGACGAATTTCAACGCCGCCCTTTCACCCATCGTTTTAGACTCTTCATATTCAGTGTAAAACTTTTCGGTAATTCGCTCGAGCGTCTCATCGCAAAGCTTCCCTTTAGGGGTAGGGCCAAAGGACACGATTGTCGACGTCGAAACTATTTTCTCGACGCCTAGCTTTAACGCCGTGTTAAGGACGTTTTGTAGCCCGTCGACGTTAACTCGATAAAAAACCTCAGGATCTCTCGAATAATTTCGTGCGTAGCCCGCTAAAGTAAACGCGTACTTGCATCCCTTCATTCCGCGTTCGATCGACTCAGGATCGCTGATATCTCCAGGAACGTGCTCGAAATTGGGATGCTCCCATAAGTCCTCAATACTTCCTTCGTATCCAGGAGGCAAAGTCGGTTTCGACCGACTCATACCGCGGACGCGCCATCCGTCAGCCAACAACTGACGCGTTAAGGTAGAACCGATAAAGCCTGTGGCACCGGAAACAAAAATCGTCGCTGATTTATCTAGGGACACTTGATTCCTCCCTGTTAAGAATCATTAAAGACGCCAAACGTCTATTATCGTGAACGCTAAACTGTCGCAAACGTATGTAAAAACTCGACGCTATTCCCCTGCCACGGGAGACGCATCGGAGGCGCTCTCCCGATTCTCACCTTTGGCAAAGAGTTCAGATTTTTCACGATCAAGTTTTTCGACGACTTGACAATTGTACTCCAAAAAACTCGCAAAACCAAACGCGCCAGGAACTGTCTTCTTGAAATTTAACTCCGTGCGAACAGCCAAGCCTAGTTCGCGATCAAAAAGCGCGACGCCGGAAAACAAACGTTCGGCAAGAGCGCCCTCGACGACAGGATCGTCGATGATCGACGTCAGCGTCGTTTTAAAGGAAATCGTCGCGTATTTCTCGTCAATCTTGTCTAACCGAAATCTCTCAATAATTCGGCACGGTTTAACGGCCTCGTTTGCCCCCTTTAAATACAGGGTGTACGGAATAGTCCAGACGTCTCCGACGGCAAGCTCTCCTTCGGGAAACGGCGTCATTACGTTCGAATCCCCTTCTCTTCCTTGATACTCCGCCACCAGCTTCTTTTTATTCGACATGACGCCCAGGGGATTGATTTCGAATGTCTCAAGAACGACGCCAACAGCCTTCTCCGTTCCAAACGCGGCAATCTCCCTTGGAACGACCAAGTCGCGCTCGCTATCGTAGTCGATAGACTCCTTTCCTTCTTCGTTTTGACGCAAAATCATCCGATCAATCCAGTGTCTCGCTTTGACTTTTCCGTCGGGAGTCGCG